>CBIHRE010000237.1:0-7461 GCA_966212385.1 uncultured Akkermansia sp.
AAGGTCCGAACCCTACGCAATTTACTACAGCAAGGACCCCAACAAGAACCCAAGGTTGCGCGCATTTTTGCATCGCCTACGGTCGCAGCCCCTTCGCATGCCCGATCCCCTCGCCGTAAACACGATGTTCGCCCGCATTGCCCGCCGATATGACGCGGCCAATCGCCTGTTAAGCGGAGGCATCGACCAGTGGTGGAGAAAGCGCTTGGTTCGCATCGTCAGAAGCGAAGCCCCGCGCGACGTCTTGGATCTCGCTACCGGTAGCGGCGACGTGGCTTTCGCTCTGGCTCGGGCTTTGCCGCCGACCACTCGAATCACCGGCATGGATTTCTGCCAGCCCATGCTGGATCAGGCGATCGCCAAGCAAGCCGCCGTCTCGGGCTTGGGTCGGGAGATTGTTTTTCGCCAAGGCGATGGACTGGCCCTCCCCTGCCCCGACCGCTGCATGGACGCCCTCACCGTCTCCTTCGGCTTGCGCAACATGGCCGATCGTCATCGCGCGCTTTCCGAAATGCGTCGGGTGCTTCGCCCCGGCGGACACGTGCATGTGCTCGAGTTCTCCCAGCCTTACCGCTGGTTCCGTCCCTTCTATTATTTATACACGAAAAAGATTTTGCCCGCCATCGCCGGCAAAGTCACCGGCGACCGCGCCGCCTACGACTACCTCAACGCCTCGATCGAGGCCTACCCGGATCACGCGGCGATGAGCGAAGAGCTCAGAAAAGCCGGCTTCCTCGAGGTCCGCGCGATCCGTATGACCCTCGGCATCGTGGCCCTGCACATCGGCACCGCGCCTTGATCTTGTCCCGCAAAAAGCAAATGTGGCGCTCGGTCGCCAAGCGCGAGGCACCGCTTAGCTAAAAGATTTTCCGCAGCCGCAGGTGCTCTGGGCGTTCGGGTTCTTTATCTCGAAGCCCTTGCCTTGGAGCCCGTCGTCGAAATCGACATTCGCCCCGCTTAAGTAGGCCGCGCTCGTCGGATCGAGCACCATGGGCACTCCTTCGCTTTCGCATCGCTGATCTTCCGGCTTTTGCTCGTCGAAGGACATTCCATATTGGAAACCCGAGCATCCGCCGGACTCCACCAAGAGCCTCAGCATCTTATCCTCCGCCCCGAGCTCTTTCTGCATCTGACGGATCTGGCGGGCCGCGCGTGAGGTCAAAGTAATCATGACGATACGGTCCCCGGGGCCGCGCCTCTGTCAACCTCCCCAAAACTCCGACCGAGAATCTCGGCCAAGTCCCAAGCGGTATGAAGCAATTTCCGTGCTAGCCAGAATTTCCCCTCTTGCCAGCAATCGCCTTCATGCTTTCTTCGCGGGACCGTGGCCGCGCTCAAACACATCTTCAACGAAATCCACTACGAGATGGTTCGCAAAATTGCCGACGGCGGCATGGGCATGGTTTTCGAGGCATGCCAGCGCGGCGCAGGCCAATTCCGGAAGACCGTGGCCGTAAAGCTTATCCGTGAGGAATACTCCACCATTCCGGAGTTTCAGAACAACTTCATCGGCGAAGCCCGCTTGGTCGCCGACCTCGTTCACACGAACATCGTCCAGACCTACCATCTGGGCATGATCGGCGGCCAATATTTCATGGTGATGGAATATGTGAACGGCGTAAACCTCGAGCAGCTCCTCGAACGCCACGTCACCCTCGGCAAAGCCATCCCGGTCGACCTCGCCGCGTTCATCGTCTCGCGCATCGCCCGCGGTCTCTCTTACGCGCACAACAAGCGCGACCGCGAAGGGCGGCTCCTGGGCATCGTCCACCGCGACATCGGCCCGAAGAACATCATGATCGCTTACGAAGGCGACGTGAAGCTGACCGACTTCGGCATCGCGAAGGCCCTCGACCTCATGTATAACGAGGAAGGCCAAGTGATCGCCGGCAAGGACGAGTATCTTTCGCCCGAGCAGGCCAGTTACGCCGTCACCGACGCCCGAGCCGACATCTTCCCCCTCGGCATCGTCCTCACCGAACTGCTCCTCGGCAAAAACATCTTCCGCAGCGCCGACCGTCTCGAATCGCGTCGCAACATTCTTTCGTTGCCCATCCCGCGCTTCTCCACACTCCGCCCGGACATCGATCCCAAGCTCGAGGCCATCATCCAAAAGGCGCTCACCCGCGACCGCGACCAACGCTACCAGTCCGCCACCGAAATCCTCACCGCGCTCGAGCTCTATCTCTACGGCGACGGATACGGGCCGACCAACGAAAAGCTTGGCGCCTATCTCCGCGACTTGATGGGCACCGGCTAAACCCGCCGCGCGCCTCGCCCCACGCGCGCCCGCCGTCCGTCCGCTTCCGCAACGACGATCACGAACCACGCATGTGCGCCGGGTTTAACCAAGATCTCCGCCAGCGCCAGAGCCAGTCCTTGGTTCTGGCCCCGCAGCTGCGGCAATCCCTGAAAATCCTCCAGGTCGCCGCGCTCGATCTGCGTTCGGTGATCCAGGAGGAGCTCGAAAACAACCCCACCCTCGAGGACCTCTCCAACGACACCGACAGCCTCGACGCCCCCGCGGAGTCCCCCTCCGAAAACACGCCCGACGCCGACGACGGTTCCGACGCTTCCCCGCCTCCCGCCGACGATGCACCCTCCGACGCGCCCGAATCCCTCGACTTTTCCAAGGAATTCGAAGTGCTCTCCAAGCTCGGCGACGACTGGCGCGACAATCTCTACGATCAGGGAAGCTCCCAACCTTACACCACCGAGGACGCGGAGCGCCGCCAGCATTTCTTCGACTCGCTCGTCACCGAAACATCCCTCCAGGAACACCTCGTCCGCCAAGCCGACCTTTTGGATCTCGCGCCGCCGGTGCAGGACGCGCTCCGCCACTTGATCGGCGGTCTCGATGAACGCGGCTTCCTCACCCAGACGCCTTCCGAAGCCGCGCTTCAGGCGGGCCTGCCGCTCGACGCCGCCCAGGAGGCCGCGAAAATCCTCAAGACCTTCGAGCCCGCCGGCATCGGCGCCGCAAACCTCGGCGAGTGCCTGCTCCTCCAGCTCCAGGCCTCCGGCAAGGGCGACACCCTGGCCGCGCGCATCGTGCGCGACCACTTCGACCTCCTCACCCGCCGGCGCATTCCCGAGATCGCCCGCAAGACCGGCGTCCATATCGACGACGTGCAGGAAGCGATCGAGGACATCGGACGCCTCGACCCCGCGCCCGGCCGCCGCTTCGCCGACGACAACAACCGCGTCGTCGTCCCCGACGTCGCCGTGGAGAAAGACGGCGACGAGTGGAAGATCCACCTCAACAACGACTACATCCCCCGTCTCCGAATTTCGAATACCTACAAGGAGATGATCGCCCGCGGCGCGCTCACCAAGCAGGAGCGCGACTACCTCCGCGAGCGCATGCGCTCCGGCAAGTTCATCATCAACTCCATCGAGCAGCGCCAGCAGACCATCGAGCGCATCACCCGCGAGATCATCAAGGTCCAGCGCGACTTCTTCGAGGAAGGCGTGCACAAGCTCCGCCCGCTCACCATGACGCAGATCGCCGACGCCGTCGGCGTGCACGAGACCACCGTCAGCCGCGCCATCGCCAACAAATACATCCGCACCCCGCACGGCGTCTTTGACATGAAGTTCTTCTTCACGCCGGGCTACGAAAACGCCACCGGCGAATCGGTCTCGAACAAGAGCGTGAAGGAAATGATCAACGAGCTCGTGTCCCTCGAGGACAAGGGCCGTCCCCTCAGCGATCAGGAGCTCGTCGCCAAGCTGAAGGAAAAGGGCATCAACATCGCCCGTCGCACCGTCGCCAAATACCGCGAGGAGCTCGGCCTCCTCCCCAGCAATCTCCGCCGCGACTACACGGGCTGAAACGCCCGCTCGATCAAAGGGCGTGGCGCTCCCGCCTTCCCCGCCACCGGCCCACCCTTGCCCGCCTCCGAGCTAGGCCACCCGGTTCCGCCCCGCCCACTTCGCCTCGTAGAGCGCCTTGTCCGCCGCCGCGATCAATCCTCCCGCGTCTCCACGCGCCGCCGACCACTGGGCCACACCGACGGAAATGGTCGCGCCGATCGCTCGCACCGCAGCGACCATTCGCTCGGCCACCAAACGGGCGGCCGCAGCATCCGTGTCGGCCAGCCACACCGCGAATTCGTCCCCGCCCCAACGCACCACCGAATCCTCGGGACGGACCTGCGCCTGCAGCGCCTTGGCAACCGCCACGAGGAGCGTGTCGCCCGCCGCGTGCCCGCCATGCTGGTCGTTCACCTCCTTGAAGTGATCGACGTCGATGAGGAGCGCCGAAAGAGGACGCGGATAGCGCTTCGTGCGCTCCACCTCGCGCTCGAGCAGATTCATGCCTTCGCGACGGTTGAACAATCCCGTCAACATGTCCCGCGTCGCCAGCCGCCGCAGCTCATCCAGCGTCGCGTGCAACTTCAGCGCATAGCGCAAGGATCGCTCCAAGGCCCGCGGGTTGATTTCACCCTTCACCAGATAATCCAACGCCCCCGCCTCCATCGCCTGCACGTCGACCTCGCCCGAAGTCTCGCTCGTGAGAAAAATCACCGGAGTTCTCACCCCCAGCCGCACCGCCTCGCGCAAAAGCGACAGCCCGTCCCGCTCTCCGAGCTGGTAATCCAGCAGGCAGGCCGCGTAGCCGCCACGCCTCAGCTCCAAGAGCCCGTCGTCGTAACCGGAGGCCCAGTGCAGCTGAAACCGCTCCCCGATAAATTTGCCAAACGACGCGTCGACGATCCGCGCCTGCCCGCGTTCATCGTCGATCAAAAGCACTTTGCGCAAAACATCCATTCGGACCTAGCGTTAGGCTCCGGACCTCGTCCGCAAGCCTCCCTTGCGCGTCGGCGTTCTCCTCGCCCACTTTTCCCTTTCTCATGCTCGAACACCGCAGCCAGATCGAAGTCCGCTACGCCGAGACCGACATGATGGGCGTCGTCTACCACGGCAGTTTTTTGCCTTGGCTCGAGGTCGCCCGCACCGCGCTCCTCGCCGCCGAAGGCGTCCCCTATCGCGAGCTTGAGGCCCAAGGTTTTTTCCTCCCGGTCATCGAAGTGAACCTGCGCTACCACAAGCCCGCGCGCTACGCCGACACCGTGACCGTTCACGCCGTCATCCGCGAAAAACCGACCCTTCGCCTGCGCATCGAGTATGAGCTTTTCCGCGGCGACGAGAAACTCGCCTCCGGCCACACGGTCCACGTCTTCATCGACAAAGCCGGCCGCCCCGTCCGTCCTCCCGCCGCTTTCAGCAACCTCATCGAAGCCCGCTTCGCACCCTGACATGCCAGACCGCATCGCTCAATTCACCGCGCTCGTCGCGCAGCAGCCCGGCAACGCCCTTTTCCGCTTCAGCCTCGCCCAGGCTCTCGACGCCGCCGGCCGCCGCGCCGAAGCCGTCGAACACTACCGGCTCTGCTGCGCTTCCCGCGCCGACTGGATGATGCCCCGGATCCTTCTCGGGAAACTTTTCCTCGCCGCCGGTGACAAACCCTCCGCCAAACCCGTGCTCGAGGAAGCGCTCCAACTCGCCGTCGACCAAAGCCACGAGGAGCCCGAGGCCGAGCTTCGCGCCCTGCTCGCATCTCTCTAGATCGCACGCCTCGCGCGCCGTCACCCGAACTTCACCGGCCCGCGCTCGCCCCGCTCCGCGACCTCTGGCTCCTTCCCTCCCGCTCCTCGCCCCACGCTCCAGATGCGCATCGTCCTCACGTCCCACGGCTCCACCGGCGACATCTATCCCGTGATCGCCCTCGCCGTCGCCCTCAAGCGCCGCGGCCACGAGGTGAAGTTCGCCACCATCCCGCACTACCAAGCCGAGGTCGAAGCCGCCGGCATCGAGTTCTACCCGCTCTGCCCAAATTGGGAGCAGCCCGATCTCGCCTACTGGATGGGACGCCTGAACAAAATCCGGAACCCCGTCTACCAGCTCCGAGAGATCTACGTCGGCGCCAAGGCCTACATTCCCGAGATGATCGCGCGCATGGACGCGATCATGCCCGGCACCGACCTGCTCGTTTCCAGCTATCTCTTCCCCATGAACAAGGGCATCGCCGACCGCCACGGCGTGCCCTTCGCCACGCTCGCCTTCGCGCCGCACGTCATCCCGTCCCCCGATTTTCCGCCCGAAAACCTCCCCGCCCCGCGCTGGCTCGGCCGCGCCACTCGCCGCGCCTGGAACCGCTGGCTCTGGAAAACCGCCAACGCGATCGTCGATCGCACGATCAACACCTCCATCGCGGACTCCCTGCGCGCGGCGAACTTGCCCAAGGTCCGCAACTTTTTCTCCAAGCCCGCCGAGCGCGTCCTCGTCACCGTCCCCGAAAAATACTTTCGCGTGCCCGGAGCCGAGATCGACGACCGCTTCCGCTACGTCGGCTACCTGCGCTGGCAGGCCGCCGAGAATCCCTCGCTCGACACCGAGCTCGGCGAATTCACCGCCGACGTGCCCGGCGGCAAAGTGCCCGTCCTCACCTTCGGCAGCATGGTCTACGAGAACTCCGGCGCCTGGATGGAACGCTTCCTCCGCGCTTGGCCGAGCAACCGGAAGATCGTCGTGCAGCGCGGATGGGCCCAGTTCCCGCAGCTCGGCAAGGCCGACCACATCAAGATCCTCGGCAAGGTCTCGCACGACCAACTCTTCCGCCACGCCTCGGCCGTCATCCACCATGGCGGCGCCGGCACCACCGCGAGCGCGCTCCATGCCGGCGTCCCGCAGATCGTCGTTCCCCACATCGGCGATCAGAATTTCTTCGGCCAGGAGGTCGAACGCTTCGGCTGCGGCTTCCGTCTTAAAAAGGCCGTCTGGCCCGAGCAACTTCACCTCGCGCTTGATCGCTTGCTCGCGGACCCCGCGCGCCTCCGCCGCGCCGCGGAAGTCGGGCGCGAACTCCGCGCCGAAAACGGCCCGGAAAACGCCGCGCAGGAACTCGAAGCCTACGTCGCGACCCGCCAGCCCGCAGCGTCGCCCGCCAAATCGTGACCCAAGGTGGGCGCGGGCGTCCCTGCCCGCGCTTCGCGTCTACGCCGGCATCCCGATCTGCCGCAGCGCCTCGTAACAAGCCACGCCCGCCGCCGTGCTCAGATTCAGCGAACGCAACTCCGTGTTC
Source organism: uncultured Akkermansia sp. (assembly GCA_966212385.1). Classification (GTDB taxonomy): domain Bacteria; phylum Verrucomicrobiota; class Verrucomicrobiia; order Opitutales; family Opitutaceae; genus IMCC26134_A. The sequence goes on from CBIHRE010000237.1 coordinate 7,088, forward strand.
GCCTGGGGGATCGTCAGGCTGTGCGCGTCCCCAAATTCCTCATACAACCACGGCGGCGAGCCGTTCCCCTCGTTGCCGAAGACGAGCCCGTCGCCGTCCTCGAACTTCGCGTCCCAGATCGTGCGCTTCGGTCCGGTCTCGATCAGCCACATCCGCTTCGGCGCGTGCTCGCTCGCCTTAAACGCGGCCCAGTCCGCGTGTTGGTGCACATCGAGCGAAAACCAGTAATCCATGCCCGCGCGTCGCAGCGCCGCGTCGGTGATCTTGTAGCCGAGCGGATGAATGAGATGCAGCCGCGAGCGCGTGATCGCGCACATGCGCCCGATGTTCCCCGTGTTCTGCGGGATCTGCGGCTGAAACAGGACGACGTGCAG
>CBIHRE010000238.1:0-7459 GCA_966212385.1 uncultured Akkermansia sp.
CAAGTATCTGTAAGCCGCATCCGCCAAACGTAGCGGAACGGCGGAACCGTTCGCCCATCTATCCCGGCCGGAGCCTCAACCACTCCGGCCTTTCTCTTGCCTTTTTCAGCCCTTGGCTAAACTTAGTTTAACTTAAATTAAGATGCTCACGGTCAACACCCACGAAGCCAAGACCAAGCTCTCTGCCCTTCTCGCCGCCGTGGAGGAGCGCGGCGAAACCATCCTCATCTGTCGCAACGGCAAACCTGTCGCCGAACTTCACGCCCCCACCTGCCGCAGCGCCGTCGATCCCCTTCGCCAGCACCCTGAACTCGCGGGCCGCATCCTCTACGATCCCACCGAAGCGGCCACGTCCGAAGATTGGCCGGAGGATGCGCGGTGATCCTGCTCGATACCTGCGCGCTACTCTGGCTCGCGCTCGACCAAAGCCAGCTCTCGGCCACGGCGCGCCAAACCCTCGCCGCTCATGCCGGTCGCCTGTGGGTCTCGCCCATCACCGCCTTCGAGATCGGCCAAAAACACGCCACGGGAAAACTCGACCTCGCGCTGCCGCCCGCGCGCTGGTTCCCCCGCGCCCTCGAACTCCACGGCCTGCGCGAAGCCCGCTTCGACGCCGACATCGCCCTCACCGCCGCCGCGCTTCCGCGCCTGCACAACGACCCTTTCGATCGCCTGCTCGTCGCGACCGCCCTCCGCCAGAACTTCACGCTTCTCACCCCCGACGAAAAAATCCACCCCTACCCCGGCCTCGCCACGCTTTGGTAAACCCCAGCGGCCATTGGCAGCCCATCGACATCCGCCGCCGCAGCCAGCATGGCCGCGGCGCACCTTCCGAAGGAACGCCCATGTCAGACCAGCGGCCGCTCGGCCGCGAGAGAGCCGTTCCATGAGTGGTTAATCCCCTTCGCTCTGTCGCTTCCGCTCACGCCGTCCGCCGCAACCCCATCCACACGATCGCCAGCGTCGCGAGCGAGCTCAGCGGCATCAGCACCGCCGCGAAAAGCGGGTTCATGTGCCCCGTCGCCGCCAGGCCGACCGCCGCCATGTTGTAGGCGATCATGAAAACCAGCAGGGCCGCATGCGTGCTTCGCCGCGCGTCGTTCACTTCGAGGAGCGCACGCACGCCGCCGATTCCGCGCCCGAGGTAATAAAAATCCGCCTTCGTCCCGAGCACGCCGCGGTGCACCGCGGGCGTGCCGCGGCACAACGCGCGGTCGAAAGCCAGGCTGTCGTTCGCGCCGTCGCCGAGCATCAGGGCCGCGCCTTGGGCATGTTCGTCCAGCCATTCCGCCTTTTCGTGCGGCGTCAGTCCGCCGCGCGCCCACTTAGTTTCTACGCCCAGACCGGCCGCCAGCGCGGCCACCTTCTCGTCCCGATCCCCGCTCAGCACCGCGAGCCCGAGCCCGCGACTCTTCAAGGCCGCCATCTCCTCGCGCGCGTCGCCGCGCACCGCCTCGGAAAACGAAAACCGCGCCACCGTCGCCGCGCCATGCCTCAACGCGGCGTCGCCTCCGCCCTCGCCCGCGCGCTCCAGGCTCCAGTCGCCCAAGCGCACGCCGCGACCGATTTCCTCCGTGACCTCGCCACCGAGCAATTCGGTCCAGCCGCGGAGCAGAATGGCCTCGTGGAAGGCGCGTCCCACCGGATGCGGGTTCTCGCGCACCAGCGCGAACAAGGCCGCCTTCGCATCCACCCCCAGAGAGTCCAGGACCTCCGGATTGCGCAGCCCGGGCGTCTCCCGCGTGAGGGTGCCCGTTTTGTCGAAGACGACCGTGCCCACGCGATTCAGCCGCTGCCACAGATCGCCCGCGCGCACGAAGACCCCGCGCTTCCGCAGGCGCACCGTCGCTATCTCCTCCGTCAGAGGAAAAGCCAGACCGAGCGCGCAGGGACACGACACGACCAGAATGGAAATGACGACCGAGCCCGTCTCCGCCGCGTTCCTCGTCCGCCAGGCCCACCAAAGGCCGGCGAGAAAAGCCGCGCCAAGGATGCCGACGAGATACCATTTCACGACGAGCTCGATCAGCTTCGCCCGCTCGGTCGCGCGCTCCACCGGTTTCGACAGCTCGGCAAGAAGCGAGCCCGCCCAAGCCTGCGTCGCGGTAAACTCCACCTCGCGCCCGCCGCCGGCCACCGTCGCTCCCGCGGGCACGCGCTGCCCCGCGCGGAAGATCTGCGGCTCCGCCTCGCCCGTGATCCAGGCGAGCGAAAACTCCGCCACGCCGGTCTCCAGTCTGCCCTCGACCGGAACGAGCTCGCCCGCCGCGACCGCGAAACGCTCGCCGACGGCCAGGGATTCCGGAGCCGCCTCGACCCATTCCGCATTGGAGGGCGCCGCTCCGTCGGCGCCTTTCGTGGCGCCCCCCGGCGGGCACAGCGGCCCGCCCTCCAGACGAGCCTCGGCTCCTGCGCCGCGCAGCACTCGCACGCGGGCCGCCACCGGTTGCTCGCGCAGGAGACGACGGCGGTTGCGCTCCACCGCGGCGACCTGCGCCCAGCGGCCGGTCAGCATGAGCGCGATGAAGCCGGTCACGAAATCGAAGTATTGGCATTCCGGATTCGCCGTCAGCCAGCCCCAGGTCGAGCCGAGGTAGGCGCCCACGATCCCGAGCGCGATCGGCAGATCGAGGTGCAGCATCCGCGAGCGAAGGGACTCGACGGCGCGTTTCAAAAAATACGATCCGCATGCGAAGACGCTCAGCGTGGCGAAGAGAAGGCCCGCCGCCTCGAAAAGCCGCGCGTATTCAAACTTCGCCGACATCCCGAAGTAGTAGGGCAGAGCCGCCATCATCGCGTTCATCGCGAGCGCGGCGGCGAGCCCCGCCTTGCGGGCCAGCCCGCGGCTTTCCGGATCCTCGGCGCCGGCGGCGTCGGCGGGGCCGACCAGATAGCCGAAACGTTGCAGCTCGCGCGCGAACTCCGCCGCGTCGAAGCCGCCGTCCGGCGCCCAGCGCAGGCGCAGCCGTCCGGTCTCGGCCGAGGCCTCGATCTCTCCGGCTCCCGGACGCCGAGAGTATAGCCGCTCGATCAGCCAGCCGCAGGCGGCGCAGGACATGCCTTGCACGCCCAGCTCGAGCTCGGCGGCGCGCCCCGAATGTTTGGCCACCGTCTCCGACACCTCCGCGGCCTTGGCCAGCCAGGCAAAATCCCGGCCGGTCTCCAGGGCGGCGTCGGCGGGGGGGATGACCTTGTCCTTCAGCGCATAAAAATTCTCCAGCCCCTCGTCGCGGATGAGCCGGCTCACGAAGGCGCAACCGCCGCAGCAATACTCCTCGTTCGCCGCCGTCGGCGCGCCGCAGTGGGCGCAGGCCGGCTTGGCTCCCCTGCGCGCGCGCGTCGAAGACGCGGTGGCGGAATCGACGGAGAGGACTGACTGCGGGGCGGCTGGGTGCACGGATGTTTTTTTCCCGCATTTTGGCCGCTCGCGAGCCTGCGACAAAAATTGCGCCCCATCGGTCAAGCGCCCCACATCTGCGGCGCGCCCCGGGCCGTTCATCAAGCCCTGGCGAGGTCTTCCGGATGCGCGTCGGTGATCCGACGATGCAGGTGGTCGAGACGCTCCTGCACCGAGGGCCAGATCTTGGACAGTTGAGCGGCCTCGAGCCGGAGCGGCGCCAACAGGCGCGCGTCGGGCGCGGGAATCTTGTTCCCCGGGGCGGCGCAAGCCTGCGCCGACACCCAACGGGCGGCGTGGAGCAAGCTGTTGAGCCGCCGGTGCGAGCCGGCTTGCATCGGGGCGTATTGCCAGCGGACCGGCTCCGCCATCTCGAGGGGAAATTCCCAGGATCGCAAAACCGCCGCGCCCACCTCCGCATGGGTAAAGCCGAGCAGAGAACGCTCGCTGTCGGAGTAGTCGCGCGGGAACCCGCGTCCGAGGAACCCGAAGCTCCGGGCCTTGCTCTGGGCCCATTGGTCGATGGCCATCATGCCAACCCGGTGAAAAAGCCCCAGCGAATAAGCGACGTGCACGTCTTCGTCCCGCGTCTCGGCCAGGTGTTCCGCGGCGAGGCCGCAGGCCACCGACCGCCGCCAAAATTCATCCGCTCCGATCGCATAGGCGTCGAGCGACCGCACGATCACCTGCTCCGCCACCGCGTTCGCCACGATGTCGAAGATGTTGTCGAAGCCGATGCGGTTGACCGCCAGCTCCACCGAGTGGCAACGGTCGCCGCGTTTGTAGAGCGCGCTGTTCGCGGCCTGCAAAACGCGCGCCGAGACGCCGGGATCGAGTCGGATGAGCTCCACGACCTGGGGGATCGGAGCGTTCGGATTGATCAGGTGCCGCTTGAGCAGGGGAATGATTTTCGGGGCGCAAGGCGGGGCGCGCAGCGCCTGGACGATCTCGGCCACGCTCGGGGCGCTCGGGATCGGACCAGACGAACACTGGGGAAGCTCGGGCATCGATGATTAAGCCTTTGCCTTCCTCTTACGGCACACGGCGCCAAAAATTGCGCAGAAAAGTGAGGCCTGAGCCCTAGACCGCGCCTTGGATACGTAGGACTACGTCGGCCCGAAAAGGCCGATCCCCCTCCGCGACCGACAAACTAGTGGCAAATGAAGTTCGCCCAGCCTGGACCCTCGAAGCCGAGATCCGTGCGCAGCCGCCAGACCAGCACCAGCGCCGCGGCCAAGGCGAGCGAGGTGCGCGCGCGGCCGAGCGCCGGCGGAGAGAGCCGCGCGCGCAGCCAGCCGATGTTCGCCTGCGCGAGCCAAAGCAGCGGGACCGTGCCCAGCCCGAAGGCGAGAAGGAGCTCCGCGCCGCGCGCCGGCGAGCCGGCGAAGCCCGCCATGGCCACGAGGAAATACAGCGGGCCGCAGGGCAGCAGCGGCGTCGCCGCGCCCATCACCGCCGCGACCTGCGTGGCGGGCCGCCCGCGCACCCAGCCGCGCAAAGCCATTTGCACGCGGCCAAGCAGCGCGAGCCGAGGCAGCCGATGACCGAGCTGGAAAGCCACGAAAACAAAGTAGACGACCATCACCCACGGCAGGGCGCGCACGACCGGCGTTTCAAAAAAAGCGGCCGGAGCCGCCCCGGCCGCGCCGGCCACCGCCCCAAGCAATCCATAGGAAGCGAGGCGCGCGCCGTGGTAGGCGCTGTTCACCGCCGCCATATCCGCCCGCTCGCCTTTCGCCGGGGCGAGCAGGCAGGCCAGCGGGCCGCACATGCCGGCGCAGTGCAGGCTGGTCACAAGGCCGGCCACAAAGGCGGCCGCAGGCGTGTTGACCGAGGCGAGCTCCATCACGGCTTTTCCTCCGGGTGGAGCGACTTGACCTCAAGGCGCTCGACGCCGTCCGGCCGCGCCTCCTCCGAACGCGTTGAGGTCAACGCGTTCCACCCCGCCTGCGGTTTTGTCACCGCCAAGGGCACGGATTTCACGCCCGCCTTTCCGGCGAAGAAAAACATCGCGGTCCAGGCGCAGAGCATCAGGGCGAAAAGACCGACCACGCCCACCCACATCGCACGCGACGATTTCATTTCGTTTCCTCCCGCAAGAGCTCCGCGTCGGGGCCGGTGAAATCGGCCTTGCGGCGCAGCTCGTAGCCGCCTCCCTCGGGCCGCGCCACGACCGTGAAGTGGAAGGGGCCGGCATAGCCGGCGCGCGGCACCCCGACGATCAAGGGGCGCACCTCCTCGGCGAGCGGCGCGAGCGTGACGTTCTCCTCGAAACCGATCTGGCGAAGCCCCTCGCCCTCCGCGACCACGCGGAAAGAAACCGGCACGTCGCGTTTGTTCACGAGGCGGACGAGGAATTGGTTTCGCACGATCTCCGCGTCCACGAAGTAGGGCGCTCCGCCGAGCCGGATGACGCCGAGCTCGGCCGGGCGCACGGTGGAGAAAGCCCAGGCGGCGGCGCCGGCCCCCGCGGCGAGCAGGATCGCGTAGAGCCAGAGACGCGGACGGAGCCAGCGGGTGCGGTCGCCGTTGAAGCCCGCGGTGGAATCGTAACGGATGAGCCCGGTCGGGCGCTTCACCTTGGTCATCACCTCGTCGCACGCATCGATGCAGGCGGCGCAGGAGATGCACTCGATTTGGAGGCCCTGACGGATGTCGATGCCCACCGGGCAAACCTGCACGCAGCGGTTGCAATCGACGCAAGCGCCGGCGTCGACCGTTCCGATTTTACCGCGTGGCTCGCCGCGTTTCGCGTCGTAGCCGATCACGATGGAGTGGTCGTCGATCAACACCGACTGCATGCGGCCGTAGGGGCAGATGACGAGGCAGAGCTGCTCGCGAAACCAAGCGAAGTTGAAGTAAAGAAGCCCCGTCGCGATCGCCACGAAGAGGAAGGCGCTCCAATGCTCGCCAGGCGCGTGGCGCATCATGTTCCAGAGCTCCGGGAGCGACACGAAGTAGGCGAGGAAGAGGTGCGTGATGACGGCGGAAAGGATCAGGAAGAGCGCCTGCTTCAAGCCGCGGCGAAGGACCTTGAGCGGAGTCCAGGGTGCGGCGTCGAGTTTGCGCCGCGCGACGGCGTCGCCCTCGAGCCAGCGTTCGACGCGGCGAAACACGTGATCGAGGAAAACCGTCTGCGGGCAGGCCCAGCCGCACCAGACCCGACCGAGCAGGGCGGTGACGAGGAACAGGCCGAAGCCCAGTCCGGTGATGCCGAAAAAAAGCAGCCACGCGTCTTGGAAAGCCAGGGTGAAGCCGAAGAGGTGGAAGCGGCGTCCGGCGATATCGAGAAACACGGCCGGGTGGCCGCCGATCGGTATCCAGGGCAAGAGCAGGTAGACCGCGATCAACAGCGCGGCCGAGCCGCGACGGGCTCGCGTCCAGAAACCGCGCGCGTCGGCCGGGTGCAAAAACATGCGCGAGCCGTCGTCACGGATCGTGGTGACGGAATCGCGGTTGGGACGGACGGGCGGCTTGGCGAGGGCGGACATGGCGGATTGCTACCTAGGTGGACGGGCGGGTCCCTCCGCCGGTGGCTGCGACACGAGCGGCGGGCGCAGGGACGCTCCCGCCCACCTTTACGGCGCGGCGTGCTTGCTGAGGATAAAGGCGACGACCTCGGCGGTTTTCTTGGGGCCGAGGACCGGCCCCCAGGACGGCATGCCCTTGGCGAGGACGCCGTCGTTGACGGTCTTCAGGACCTCGGTGGGTTTGCCGCCATGGATCCAGGTTTCGTCGGAGAGATTGGCGCCGATGCCGCCTTGGAGTTTGTCGCCGTGGCAGGACATGCAGGTGGTCTGGTAGGTGGCCTGTCCGGCGGCGACGACGGCGTCGGTGCGGCTCATGGTCCAGAGGCCGGCGTCGTCGAAGGTGCCGGCGGACGCGAGCTTGGCGGCGCGCAGTTCCTGGACCGTCTGGGCGACCTGCTTGCCGTCGTCGGGCTTGTTGAAGTGTTGCGTCATCATCCAGTAAACGACGGCGAAGGCGATGCTGCCGTAGAGCGTCATGAGCCACCAGTTGGGCAGGCGCTTATCGTATTCGGCGATGCCGTCGAAGACGTGG
>CBIHRE010000239.1:0-7435 GCA_966212385.1 uncultured Akkermansia sp.
CGCGTCCTTGGTGTTTCATGCGGAAAACTTTCTGCCGCATTTCGGCGCGTTTTATCGTCGGCTAAAACACCGCAAATCGTTGGGGGCCGCGTGAATTCCCTTGCGACACCCCCGGCCCCGGCCTTGCTCGCGCAACCGGCAGGCAAGTCGGAGCCGATGCTGCAACCGCCTCAATCCTTGGTCGCCCTTGGCGCGAGTTTTCTCAGCACCCGGACCGCCCGGCGTTTGCGGGCGCGCGGCTGGGCGCTCGCGGCCCAGAAACGGCACGCCGCCAACCTCCGTCGCGCCCTCGCACGCACCAGCTACGGCAAGGCGCACGGCATCGAGGCGGGCATGGCCGACAAGGCCTGGCGCGAGCGCGTTCCGCTCCGCACCTACGAAGGCTTCGTCTCCCTGATCGAGCGCATGCGGCGCGGCGAGGCCGACGTGCTCTGGCCCGGCCGTTGCAGCTTTTTCGCCGTCTCGTCCGGCACCACCGCCGGACGCACGAAATACCTGCCCGTCACCGACGCCATGCTCGGCCATTTCCGCAAGGCCGGGCTGGACTCGCTCCTCTACTACGGCGCGCGCGCCGGCTCCCGGTTCTTCAAGGGCAAACACCTCTTTCTCGGCGGCGCCACCACGCTCTCGCCGCTTCCCGAGGCGGTCGAGCACCCCGCCTTCGCCGGCGACCTGAGCGGCATCACCGCGCTCAACCTGCCCGCCTGGGCCGAAAAACATCTCTACGAGCCGGGCGCGGAAATCGCGCAGATGGCGGACTGGCCCGCGAAAATCGAGGCGATCGCCCGCCGCTGCGTCGACCGCGACATCCGCATGCTCGCCGGCATCCCGAGCTGGGTGCTCATCCTCGCGTCGGCCGTGCTTGAGGAACAGGCCCGCCGCACGGGAAAAAAAGCGCGCAACCTGCGCGAGGTCTGGCCGGGCTTCGAGTGCCTCGTCCACGGCGGGGTGCCCGTCGGTCCCTTCGCCGCGGAGTTGCACGCCGTCTGCGGCCAGGGCGTGAACTTCCACGAGGTGTATCCCGCCTCCGAAGGCTTCATCGCCGCCCAGGACGCCGAGCCCGAGGCCGGGCTGCGCCTCATGGCCGACGCGGGCATCCACTACGAGTTTCTCCCGTTGGCCGACTTTGACGAGACGCGGCTCGCCCAGCTCGGTCCGCGCGCCGTGCCGCTCGAGGAGGTGCGTCCGGGCGTCGACTACGCGCTTGTGATGACCACGCCGGCCGGCCTCGCGCGCTACGTCATCGGCGACGTGGTCCGCTTCGTTTCCACCGAGCCCGCCCGCCTCGTCTACGCCGGCCGCACCCGGCTCCAGCTCAGCGCCTTCGGCGAGCATGTGATCGAAAAGGAGCTCACCGACGCGCTCACCACGGTCTGCTCGCGCCAAGGCTGGCAGGTGGTGAATTTCCACGTCGCACCGATTTTCATCAGCTCCATGACCGGGCAGAAGCGCGGCAGCCACGAATGGTGGATCGAGCTGCGCGCCGGCAGCGTCGTGAACCCGACCGGTCCCATCTTGGCCCCGCTCCTCGACGCCGAGCTCCAGCGCCTCAACGACGACTACGAGGCGAAACGCAAAGGCGGCGGGCTCCAGCCGCCGACCGTGCGCCTCGTCATGCCGGGAGTCTTCGAGCAATGGCAGCGCGCCAACGGCAAATGGGGCGGGCAAAACAAGATGCCCCGCTGCCGCGGCGACCGCCAGATCGCCGACGAGCTGGCCAGATACGCGCCCTTCCACGACGCGGTGTAGGGAGTCGGAGGCGGTCACGGCGGACCGCCCTCCAGACGCATCTTGCTCGTGGAGGGCGCGGCGCCGTCCGCGCCTGGCCCGTAGGCTATTCGCCTGCGAACGCTCCGGAGCGACCACGCGCCCGTCTACGTCACCACGCCGAAAAGGAAATACGTCACCACCGCCGCCACATAGGCCCCGAGCCCGCTCAGCAGCAGGCAGAGCTCCACAAAAAACAGCCGAGTCTTGCGGTCGCGATAACAGAGAATCTGCGCGACGAGCTCGGCGTCGCCCCCGCCGGCCGGCGCGCGAAACTGCGTCACCCAGCGGATGCGCAGCGAGCCGCCGATGATGAGCAGCATCGACGCGAGCACGAGGACGAGCCCGCCCGCCATCGCCAGACGGGGGAAGGCGCCGGACTGCGCGATGCGCGGGCCGGAGAAACCCGTGATCGTGAGCGCGAGCGTCGAGACGGTGAGCAGCACCTGCGAGCGCGTCTGCAAAACCCCGAACTGCGTCACGAGCATATCCAGGGCGCCGCGCAGCCCGCCGCCGACGGCGAGCAGGTGCCTGGCCTCCTCGTGATGCACGGCCACGGGGCATTCTGGTTTGCTGGAGAGATCGCTCATGCGAAGGCGAGCAAACGAAAATGCCGCCGCGAAAGAAAGCGGCGAAAAGACTCCGGCGTGGCACGGGCGTCCCGCCCGTGGGTTCGGAACATGGGCGGGACGCCCATGCCACTTGAAACCGGCTACGACTCCATTTGGGGACGCGCCCATCCGCCAAGAATACATGAGCCCGGGGGCTATCTGCCGCTCCCGCCGTCGTCGCCGCGCCTCAGACGCCGATCCCCGGCGAGACCGCGCCCTCCGCCCCCGCCTGCGCCGACGCAGCCGGCGACGACTGCACGACCAGGCGCCGGATGCTTTCAAGGTTTTCGCGCACCAGCGCGCCCATCGATTCGCAGGAGAGGTATTCGCGGCGCTTGTAGTGGTCGGCGAGGGATTCGCGCAGCTCGCGCACGTGTTCCGGCGGCGAGATCGGATCGGCGGCCATGGCGGAGAGCAGATGCGCGAGGCGCTCCTCGATGATCGCCGCGCGCTGGAGGATGAGCACCTGCTCCTCGCGCTGGTATTGGCGCGCGGTCTCGATGCGCAGGTGTTTTTGGCAGAAAAGCGCGAGGGGCGTGTTGTCTTTGAAAAACTGCGGTTTGTAGAGGTTGATCCGGCCCTCGTAGCTCTGCTGGTCGAAGTCCATCGCGCGCACGCGCACCTGCGCGCCCTCGAAGTCGGGCGTGATCACGACCACGAAATTATAGGCGCGCATGTCGCCGAGCAGGCGGATGAAGCAGCGCTCGTTGAACTTCACCAGCTCCTTGGCCAGACGCACGCCACGCACCTCGGGGTTGTTGAGCCAGCGGTCGATGAACTCGTTGCCCGGGATGCCGGCGATGTGCTCCTCGACCAAGGTGGAGCCGTGGGTGAGGTAGTTTAGGCGGTTGGGGGAAAGCAGGTGCTCGAGCTCAAGGCCGTAGATGCGCGAGGCGTCGCCACGCTTGATGTAAAAGTGGTCGGGATTGTCGTTGTAGGCGTTGACGATCCGGACACGGAAGGGCGCGGAGTTGCCGAAGGCGCAGAAATCGATCCGGTCGATGTAAAGGTGCTGCATGACCGAGAGGTCTCCGTCGACGCGCAGGATGGCGTAGACGCGTTTCAGGTCGTCGTGCAGCGGCTTCATCTCCAGCCGGTCGTAAAAGACGCTTTCCCAAAGCGTGGGCCGCCCCAGTCGATCGGAAAGCGGCACGCTGTCGACGAAGCGGCGCAAGCGTTCGTAGGTGACGGGCAGATCGCGCTCCCGTCGCACCCGGCGCAGATAGGAGCGCAGCGGATCGCCGACCGGAAAGGACGGCTTTTTCATCTGCTGACGCGGGGCGTCGGGATTTTCGCGCTCGTCGGACATGCGCGCGGAGCTTGCGCCGAAAGCCGCGGAAGCAAAAGGGCGAAGTCGCGCCGTCGTCTTGTAAAACCGGGCGTCGACCTAGCTTTGACTCCGCGTCTTTTCGCTAAACCTCCTCAGGTCAAGTCCGGGCTTGAGCGTATCGTTCAAATCGGGTGGCGTCCCCTGCTTATCCTCGGCCCGGCGGCGCACTGAATCCCCAAACTCCATAAGCCCTTCGGAAAGCGCGGCGCAGAGCTTTATGCGATGCGGCGCCGCTCCCTCCGGCGGCGGAGCGGCGGATTCCGGTGTCCGATTTGGGTCACAAATCCCTCCATCCCATGCAACTACCTCTAAGCAACCTGATCATCGCCGCTGGCGGCATCTCGGTCGGCGCGGGCGGAAACGCTCCGAAGATCGACCTCCAGTTCGTGGACTACTCCATCCTGGGAATCTACATCCTCGTGGTGGTCGGCATCGGCTTCGCGCTGAAACGCCACATGAAGAGCGCGGAAGATTTCTTCCTTTCCGGCCGTTCCATCCCCGCCTGGGTCACCGGTCTCGCCTTCCTCTCCGCCAACCTCGGCGCGCAGGAAGTCATCGGCATGGCCGCCTCCGGTGCCAAATACGGCATCATGACCTCCCACTTCTACTGGGTGGGCGCGATTCCGGCGATGGTGTTCCTCGCGGTCTACATGATGCCGTTCTACTACGGCTCCCGCGCCCGCTCGGTGCCCGAGTATCTGAAGCTCCGCTTCGACGAAAAGACCCGCGGCCTCAACTCGATCTCCTTCGCGCTGATGACCGTCGCCTCCTCCGGCGCCTCCCTCCACGCCCTCGCCGCGCTGCTCCACCTCCTCCTCAAGTGGGACTATAACTTCTCCCTCATCATCTCCTCGGTCGTCGTGCTCGCCTACGTCCTCAAGGGCGGCCTCACCTCCGCGATCTACACCGAGGTGCTCCAGTTCTTCCTCATCGTTCTCGGCTTCGCGCCTCTGGTCATCCTCGGTCTCAACGACCTCGGCGGCTGGGACGGCCTGATGGCAAGCCTCAAGCCCGAGTTCGCCCACTCTTGGAAATACATGGGCACCACCGCCAATCCCATGGGCGTCGAGTGGTTCGGCATGATCTTCGGCCTGGGCTTCGTGCTCTCCTTCGGCTACTGGTGCACCGACTTCCTCGTCGTCCAACGCGCCATGGCGGCCAACTCGATGAACGCCGCCCGCCGCACCCCCATCATCGGCGCCGTGCCGAAGATGCTTTTCCCGATCATCGTGATCGTCCCCGGCATGATCGCCCTCGCCCTCGCCGCCAAGGCCGGCTCCGGCTACGCGATCCCGACCGGCGTCACCGGCGACACGGACTACAACCTCGTCATCCCCTCCCTCATCGCCCACTACCTGCCCAACGGCATGCTCGGCCTCGCGCTCACCGCGCTCATGGCCTCCTTCATGTCCGGCATGGCCGGCAACGTGACCGCGTTTAACACGGTTTGGACCTACGACATCTACCAGTCCTACATCCGCCCCGGCCAGTCCGACTCCCACTACATGTGGATGGGCAAGGTCGCCACGGTCGCCGGCATCCTCATCTCCATCGCCTTCGCCTTCGTCGCGAAGAACGTGAACAACATCATGGACTTCCTCCAGCTGGTGTTCGGCTTCGTGAACGCCCCCGTGTTCGCCACCTTCCTCCTCGGCATGTTCTGGAAGCGCACCACCGGCCACGGCGCCTTCTGGGGCCTGCTCGGCGGCACCCTCGCCGCCATGCTCTTCCACGGCCTGAGCGCCCCCTCCATCCTCGCCGCCGGCGAGACCGTGCCTTGGATCAAGGGCGCCTGGATCTCCGCCAACTGGCAGTTCACCTCCAGCATGGCCCAGAACTTCTGGCTCGCGATCGTCGCCTGGACCTCCTGCTTCGCGATCACGATCGCCGTCTCCCTCGCCACCGCGCGCACCAAGAGCGACGAAGAGCTGAAAGGCCTCGTCTACTCCCTCACCCCCAAGATCGCCGAGGAACACGAGCCTCTTTGGAAACGCCCCGGCGTGGTCGGCTCCGTTGTCCTCGTCGTCGCGGTCGCCCTCAACATCATCTTCTGGTAACCCCCGTCCCCTATCTCGATGAACTTCGACCTACGTCTTCCGATCGGCGTGCTGTTCGCCCTTTTTGGCCTCATCCTCACCGGCTACGGCCTGTTCACCAGCGGCGATCCCATGTATGCAAAATCCCTCGGAGGTAACATCAACCTCTGGTGGGGCCTGGTGCTCGTGGCCTTCGGCGGCCTCATGCTCGCCCTCGCCGTCTGCGGAAAGAAAAAGAGCGAGTAAGCCCGCCCGCCCCCGTCTCCGTTGCCGCACGCCGCTCCCCCGCCGGGGAGCGGCGTTTTTATGCCGCCTTTCGGCGCCCCCGCCGCGCGAACCAGCGCTAGCACGCAACCGACCCATTAGACGGACTCGGGCAGAACATGAGCACGTTTGCGCAAATTGAGGTTGGCCCTCGGCCGGCCTGCGCCTAGCGCTGAACCTTTCAACTTTTCCACATGCCCACGAAGCAATCCGACATCGGACTCATCGGCCTCGCCGTGATGGGTCAGAACCTCGCCCTCAACATCGCCGACCACGGCTTCCAGATCTCGGTCTACAACCGCACCGTCGAGAAGACCGACAAGTTCGTCGCCGAAAACCCCAACACCCCCGGCGGCCTCGTCGGCACCAAGACCCTCCAGGAGTTCGCCGCCTCCCTCTCCAAGCCCCGCAAGGCCATCATCCTCGTCCAAGCCGGCAAGCCCACCGACGCCGTCATCGAAGGCCTCACCCAGGTGTTCGAGCCCGGCGACATCATCATCGACGGCGGCAACGCCCTCTGGACCGACACCATCCGCCGCGAAAAGGCCCTCAAGGAAAAGGGCTTCCTCTTCATCGGCTCCGGCGTGTCCGGCGGCGAAGAAGGCGCGCGTTTTGGCCCCTCCCTCATGCCCGGCGGCGACAAGGCCGCGTTCAAGCACCTCGAGCCGATCTGGAAGGCCATCGCCGCCAAGGTCGACAAGAAGACCGGCAAGCCCATCACCGGCGCCAAGCCCGGCAAGCCCGTCAAGGGCGGCGTCCCCTGCACCACTTACATTGGTGAAAACGGCGCCGGCCACTACGTGAAGATGGTTCACAACGGCATCGAGTATGGCGACATGCAGATGATCTGCGAGGCCTACTCCCTCATGCAGGGCCTCCTCGGCCTCAAGCCCGCCGAGATGGGCGAGATCTTCTCCGAGTGGAACAAGGGCGCGCTCGACAGCTTCCTCGTCGAGATCACCGCCGACATCCTCAAGCAGAAAGACCCCGTCACCAAGAAGCCCTTCGTCGACGTCGTCCTCGACACCGCCGGCCAAAAAGGCACCGGCAAGTGGACCTCGGTCAACGCCCTCGACATGGGCGTGCCCGCCCCGACCATCGCCGAGTCCGTCTTCGCCCGCTGCATTTCCGCGATCAAGGACGAGCGCGTCGCCGCCTCCAAGATCCTCAAGGGCCCCAAGGTCAAGAAGGTCGGCCCCGCCCAGAAGAAGGCCCTCATCAAGGCCATCCACGACGCCCTCTACTGCTCGAAGATCTGCTCCTACGCGCAGGGCTTCCAGCTCATGCGCACCGCCCAGGCCGAATACGGCTGGAAACTCAACTTCGGCCAGATCGCCCAGATCTTCCGCGGCGGCTGCATCATCCGCGCGGCCTTCCTGCAAAAGATCACCGAGGCCTACGCCCGCAACCCGAAGCTCGCGAACCTC
>CBIHRE010000240.1:0-7425 GCA_966212385.1 uncultured Akkermansia sp.
TCGCTCACGGGCCACATGGTGTTCTCCACGCTCCACACCAACGACGCGCCCGGCGCCGTCACGCGCATGATCGACATCGGTGTGAAGCCCTTCCTCGTGTCGACCTCGCTCCGCGCGATCATGGCGCAGCGCCTGACCCGCAAGATCTGCAAGAAGTGCAAGCACCCTTACACGCCCGACCCGCGTGAGCTGCGCTCGCTCAACATCACCGCGCAGCAAGCCGCCAACGCGACCTTCGCCAAGGGCGCCGGCTGCGAAAATTGCCATGGCAGCGGCTATCGCGGCCGCGCCGGTATCTTCGAGATCTTCGTGGTGAACGACGAACTCCAGCGCATGATCTACGAAAACGTCGGCACCTCGCGCCTTCGCGACAAGGCCCGCACGCTCGGCATGCGCACCATGCGCGAGGACGGCCTCCGCAAGGTTCTCACCGGTCTCACCACCATCGAGGAGGTCGTCTCCATCACGGTCGGCGACTCCGCCTGATCTCTTTCCGCAACCGCCACCTTTTCCTCACGCTCCCCGTCCCCCTACGCTCATGAGCTACGAGATGAACGATCTGCTCGACCTCGTCGTCGATCAAAACGCCTCCGACCTTCACTGCCAAGTCGGCCAGCCGCCGACCCTCCGCATCAGCGGCAGCATGGTGCCGATCGAAGGCCCCGCCCTGACGCCCCAGATGACCGAGCATCTCATGCTCTCCATCACGCCGGACAACCACGTCCAGCACCTGAAGATGCACGGCGGCTCCGACTTCGGTTTCGCCTTTCTCGACAAGGCTCGCTTCCGCGTCTCCGTCCTCAAGGCCAAGGGCAACTACGGCATCGTTCTTCGTCAGATTCCGAACAAGATGTATGGCCTGCGTGACATCGGCCTGCCCGACAAGGTGCGCGAGCTTCTCTATCGTCCACGCGGCTTGGTGCTCGTCACCGGTCCGACCGGCTCCGGTAAGTCGACCACGCTCGCCTCGATGGTGAATTACATCAACGAGAACCGCGAAGGTCACATCATCACGATCGAGGACCCGATCGAGTATTACCACAACCACAAGCGCTGCATCGTCACCCAGCGTGAAATCGGCGCCGACGTCCAAAGCTTCGCCGAGGCGATCAAGCGCGCGCTCCGCCAAGACCCCGACATCATTCTCGTCGGCGAAATGCGCGACCTCGAGACGATCGAGGCCGCCATCACCGCGGCCGAAACGGGCCACTTGGTCTTCGGCACCCTTCACACCAACTCCGCCGCCAAGACCGTCGACCGTATCGTCGACGCCTTCCCGGCGAACATGAAGGAGATGATCCGCACCCAGCTGGCCTCCTCGCTCGTGGCGGTGATCTCCCAAGTGCTTTGCAAAAAAATCGGCGGGGGCCGCATCGCCGGCTACGAGATCATGATCAACACGACCTCGATCTCGGCGATGATTCGCGAAAATAAAACCTTCCGCATCACCTCGGACATTCAGACCGGCGGTAACCTCGGCATGATCACGATGGACGCCCACCTGCTGAGCCTCGTGAACCGCCAGCTCGTGACGCCCGACGAAGCGCTCGAAAAGGCCCAAGACCCGATCTCCATGCGCGAGAAACTCACCCAGATGGGCGCCAACCTCAAAGCGCTCTGATCCACTCGGCACACCGCTTCGCCCCGTCCGCTTCCTGCTCCCGCCCCCATGTTCGACGCCCACACCCAGGCCATCCTTGAAATCTGCCGCGACCAGAAGCTCGTCGCGGAGCAGGTCCTTCAGGATCTCCAGAACGAGCACCGTCTCACGGGCAAGGCCCTTGCCGCCTTGATCGTTGATCAGAACATCGTCCCGAAGCAGGTGCTCCTGCGAAAGATCGCGGACGCCTTGGCTCTCGAATACGTCGACAATCTTCCGGCCTCCGTGCCGGGAGATATCGTCGCGGCCCTGTCCGCTCATCATGCCCGGACATATGGAGTCATTCCGCTTCGCGTGGAGGGCCAGAGCATCGATCTCCTGGCGATCGATCCATTCAATGCGCAGATCATCGACGACCTTACGTTTGCCCTCGGCAAAGACGTCCGCCTCCTCGTCGCCGATCCCGAGCGCGTCGAGACCCTGATCAACAACCACTACGCCGAAGAGGATTCCTCCCTCGACGCCCTTCTAGGCGAACTGAACGAAGATCCCGGCGCGGATACCAATGCCGATGATCTCGACGCCAACGACATCGAGGCGCTCGCCGGGCAGGCCCCCATCATCCGCTTCGTCAACCTCGTGCTCGCGCAGGCCATCCGTGACAAGGCCTCCGACATCCACTTCGAGCCCTTCGAGCACGAATTCAAAATCCGTTATCGTATCGACGGCGCCCTCTACGAGATGTCGCCGCCGCCCAAGCATCTCGCGCTTCCGATCACCTCGCGCGTCAAGGTGCTCTCGAACCTCAATATCGCCGAGCGTCGTATTCCTCAGGACGGTCGCATCAAGCTTACCCTCGGCGGCCGCCCGGTCGACCTTCGCGTCTCCACGCTCCCCACGCAGTTCGGCGAGTCCGTCGTGCTTCGCGTTCTGGACCAAAGCGCCGTCCAGCTGGATATCACCCAGCTCGGCATGCCTGAGGACGTGTTTGAGGGTATCAACGAGATCGTGAAGCGCCCCAATGGCATTTTCATCGTCACGGGCCCCACCGGCTCCGGCAAGACGACCACGCTTTACTCCGCCCTCCGTGTGGTGAACTCGCCCGACGTGAAGCTCCTCACCGCCGAGGACCCCGTCGAATACGAAATCGAGGGCATCATGCAGGTCCCGGTTAATCACACGGTCGGCCTCACTTTCGCCGCGGCGCTTCGCTCTTTCCTCCGCCAAGACCCCGACATCATCATGGTGGGCGAAATTCGCGACTTGGAAACGGCGCAAATCTCCATCCAAGCCTCGCTGACCGGACACTTGGTGCTCTCTACGCTGCACACCAACGACGCGCCCGGCGCCGTCACCCGTCTCGTGGACATGGGCGTCGAACCCTTCCTCATCGCGTCCTCCTTGGAGGCCGTGCTCGCACAACGTCTCGTGCGCCGTATCTGCCGTTCCTGCCGCACGGCCTATGAACCGCCGGGAGCTCTGCTCCAGCAGCTCGGCATCGATCCGGTGGACATCGGCAACCGCGAATTTTTCTACGGCAAAGGCTGCCCGACCTGTAACAGCTCCGGCTACAAGGGCCGCATGGGTATCTATGAGTGGCTGCGCATGACCGAGGCCATCCGCGACCTCGTTGTTCAACGCGCCCCGACCCTTGTCATTAAACAAAAAGCTCTGGAGCAAGGCATGCGCACCCTGCGCGACGACGGCTTGCGCGCCATCTTTGACGGGGCGACCTCTATCGAGGAAGTGGTGAAATACACCTAAGCCGCTTCCGGCGACCTGCTACGTGAAGACTCTCGGAATCTGGAGATAAAATTCTGCTATATTCTGCGTGAGCTGGAGTCCCGTAGTCTTGTCCAATCTGGCAACGGTCGCTTCTTATTAACCTCCTTCCCCCTCGTCCCCATGCCCAAATTCAGTTACATCGCCATCGAGTCCGCCTCCGGTAAGGACAAGAAGGGCATCATCGAAAGTGCTTCGGCCGAACAGGCCGCCCACGAGCTCAAGGCGATGGGCCTCCTGCCCACCGCCGTGAATCCCGCCGGCGCCGGCGGCTTGCGCGTCGGTGCAAAGCCTGCCGCCAAGTCCGGTGCCGCCGCCAGCGAGCCCGCCGGCTTCGTTCCTCGATCCGAGCCCAAGGCCAAGAAAAAGGGCCGTCCGATGAGCCTCGGCCGAGTGATCAGCAATGCCGGTCTGGCCGTCTTCACCCGTCAGCTCTCCACCCTTGTCAACGCCGGCATGCCCATCCTGCGCTCGCTAGAGACCCTCGCGCGTCAGGAGAAAAATCCCGGGTTCAAATACGTCCTCGAACAGGTTTCCGAGACCATCAAATCGGGCGGCACCTTCTCCGATGGCCTCCTCCAGCATCCGAAGGTCTTCGACCGCCTTTACATCAACATGGTGAAGGCCGGCGAGGCGGGCGGCGTGCTCGGCACGGTATTGGATCGCTTGGCGAAGTTCATGGAGAAGGCAGAGAAGATCAAAGGTAAGGTCCGCCATGACCTACCCGCTGATCATTGCGTGCGTCGCCGTGCTCATCGTGTCGGCGCTCATGGTGTTCGTCATTCCGAAGTTCCAGGAAATCTTCGACGGCCTGCTCAAGGGCGTGCCGCTTCCTTTGCTCACGCAGGGTGTTATCGGAGTATCCAACTTCATGAAAAACAACATCTTGATAACCATCGGCATCATCGCCGCCTTGGTTATCAGCTTCAAGATGGCATCGAAAACCAAACAGGGAAAATCGGCGCTTGATTGGTTCCAGATCAATGTTCCCGCCTTTGGTCCCCTTTTCCTGAAGGCATCGATCGGCCGTTTCACCCGCACCTTGGGCACCCTGCTTTCCTCAGGCGTTCCCATTTTGCAGGCACTGATCATCACGCGTGACACTTCGGGTAACGTCCACGTCGCCACTGCGCTAAACAAGGTCCACGACCGCGTGAAGGAAGGCGAGGGCATCGGCAAGCCGCTCGAAGCCACCAAGATCTTCCCGACGATGGTCACCTCCATGGTGGAAGTCGGAGAGGAAACCGGCGCCTTGCCCGAGATGCTCACCCGCATCGCCGACACTTACGACGAAGAAGTCGACAATGCGGTCACCTCCATCACGTCGATCATCGAGCCTATCATGATTGTGATGATGGCCGTGGTCGTAGGCACCATCGTGATCGCGCTCTTCCTGCCGCTGGTGAAGATCATTCAGCAGCTCTCCGGCGGCTGATCCCCAAAGCTTCCATGTATCCAAAAGCCCGGCTTCACAAAGCCGGGCTTTTTATTTCCCCAGCGTCCCGGCGGCTTTCAGCGTCAAACTTGCGCTTCCCGCAACTCCACCCAGAAGCGACTGCCGGCACCTTCCGAGGACTCCAAGCCCACGCTCCCGCTCATGCGTTCCGCTGCCTTGCGAACGATCGCCAATCCGATGCCCGTTCCTTCGTAATCTTCCCTTCGCTGCAGACGCGAAAAAATCCGAAACAACCGCGCGTGAAGCCGCTCCGGTATACCGATGCCGTTGTCTTCGAACCAAAGACGCACCGCCCCCACCGCATTGGTTTCCCCACGCACCAACACCCGAGGTCTCACGCCCGGCGCCACGAATTTCACGGCATTCCCCAGAAGATTCGAAACGATCTGGGTAAGCGCGGCCTCGTTCGCCAAGACGCGGGGCAGGGGAGCGGCGATTTCGATGTCCGCGTGTTCGGGCCGGAGGGTCGGGTAGGTGATGATGATTTCCCGCACCAGTTGCTCCACATCGATGGAACGCAGCGCCAGGTCTCCGTGCCCGACTTTGCTATAATTGAGGATATCCAGGATCAGCGCGTCCATACGGCTGGCGGCGGTGGAAATCCGCCGCAGGTAATCGCGCCCCGCTTCGTCCAGCTGGGCGGCATGCTCCGTGGTCAGGATTTCGGCGAAGCCTTGCATGGAACGCAGCGGAGCACGCATGTCGTGGGCGATGCTGTAGGAGAACGCCTCCAACTCTTGCACCGTATTCCGGAGCTGTTCTTCCGCGCGCCTGCGCTCGGCCACCTCCGCCACCAAGGCTCTGTTCGCCTCCGCGTTTTCCCGGTTCATTCGGTGCAGCTGAGCAAAGACGGCGACTTTCGACCGCAGGATGACCGGATTTATCGGCTTGTGCAGGTAATCGACCGCGCCCGATCCGTAGCCCTCGAGCACATGCTGGTCCTCGTTGTAGAACGCCGTCAGAAAAATGATCGGCACATGCGCCGTCTTCTTTCGCTCCTTGACCATCTGCGCCAACTCGAAACCCGTCATGCCGGGCATGCGCACGTCGAGGATGAGCAGCGCAAACTCCTCGGCCACCAAGGCGAGAAGCGCCTCGTCGGCGGATTGCGCCCGGACCAAGCGATAGCCGGGGGCGTCGAGCACCAATTCGAGCACGGTCAGGTTCTTCGGCTCATCGTCGACGATGAGGATGTTGATGGGCGCGGTCATTGAGGGCGCGTCGGCGTTCATTCCAGGCGTGGAAACGGACATCAGCGGAAGAGCCATACGCGCATGAGCGAGAGCAGCTGGTCGGTGTTGACCGGCTTGGCGATGTAATCGCTCGCGCCGGCGTCGAGGCATTTTTCTCGGTCGCCCTTCATCGCCTTCGCCGTAAGCGCGAGGATGGGCAAGGTGCGGAATTCGGGAGCGTTGCGGATCTCGCGCATTGTTTCGTAGCCGTCCATCTCGGGCATCATGATGTCCATGAGCACGAGATCTATATCAGGAGTCGTGCGCATCAGCTCGATGGCGCTGCGACCATTGGTGGTGCTAACGACGTTCATGCCTTGGTTTTCCAAGACCGAGGTCAGGGCGAAGATGTTGCGCGCGTCATCGTCGACGACGAGCACCTTGCGATTGCGCAGCACTTCGTTGGAGCGGTGCAGCCGATCCAGCATCGCCTGCTTTTCGGGAGGCAGATCGGTGACAACGCGATGAAGGAAAAGCGCGGTTTCGTCGAGCAGGCGCTCGGGCGAGCGGACGTCTTTGAGCACGATGCTCTTCGCCATGCGTTTCAGGCGGGCTTGCTCCGCCGCGTCCAGCTCCTTGCCCGTGAACACCACCACGGGAATCTGCGCGAGCGCGGGCTCCGCGTGGATTTTTTCCAGCAGCTCAAACCCGCTCATATCCGGCAGGCGGAGATCCAGCACCACGCAATCGAAGGTGCGGTCGAGCATCGTCGCGAGCGCTTCCTGCCCGGTCGCCGCGGAGGCCAGCTCGATGTCGTCGTGCCCGAGCAGCTCGGCGATGGAGCGTCGTTCGATGTCGTTGTCCTCGACGATGAGGAGGCGCTTCGTGCGCGGGACCGTGAAGTCCTTCAACCGCTCAAACGCCGTCTCGAGGCCGTCCGTGGTCGGGGCCTTGACCACATAGGCGCAGGCGCCATGGGCGAGGCCGTGCTGGCGTTCCTCCTCGAGGGTGACGATCTGCACCGGGATGTGGCGCGTGGCGGGATCCAACTTCAGCTGGTTGAGCACGGTCCAGCCGAGCATGTCGGGCAGGAAAATATCGAGCGAGATGGCCGCCGGCTTGAATTGACGTGCCAAGGACAATCCTAGCGCGCCCTTCATGGCCACGATGCCCTTGAATCCGTTGTCGCGAGCGAGCCCGAGCAGTATTCGGGCGAAGTGGGGGTCGTCCTCGATGATCAACAGCACCGCGTCGCTCGGCTCGATTCCGTTCCGGTCATCCTCGATATGTTCTTCGCGCGCGGTCGTGAGCAAGGGAGCGCGGTCGCGCGACGGGGCGTATTGGCGTGGGGGCCCGGGTGGGGGGGGTGCCCGGGGGGGGCGCCCCCCCCCCCCCCGGATCGAGAGTCCAAAAAA
>CBIHRE010000241.1:0-7424 GCA_966212385.1 uncultured Akkermansia sp.
GATCACTCCGGACGGCGCCGTCGGCCTCACCGGCTATTCGAAGGAGTGGGTGCAGGAATACGGCACGCGGCAGATCCGCAGCGCGGCGGTCGACGGCCAGCTCGCGATGGAATACGCGAACGTGTTCCAGCGCACCTTCGCCGGGGCGCAGCGCTCCGCTCTCGACGCCTACGACCTCTTCGCCACCGCCACGGCTCCCGACCTGCCGGCGGGCGCCGTCTTCCCGGACACGGCGCTCGCTCGCCAGCTTCGCATGATCGCGCGCACGATCGCCGGCCGCGACGCCCTCGGGGCGAAGCGGCAGACCTTCTTCGTCTCGCTCGGCGGCTGGGACCACCACGACGAGGTGCTGAACAACCAGGCGGCGATGCTTCCGGTCGTGAGCCAGGCGGTGGGCGCCTTCTACAACGCGCTCGAGCTGATCGGCGCGCAAAACAACGTGACGCTCTTCCTCGCCTCGGATTTCGGTCGCACGCTGAGCTCCAACGGCCGCGGCTCCGACCACGCCTGGGGCGGCAACACCTTCGTGGTCGGCGGCGCCGTCAACGGCCGCAAAATCTACGGCGGCTATCCCGATCTCCACGCCGACAATCCGCTCGATGTCGGCCGCGGGCGGCTGATCCCGACCACGAGCGTGGACGCCTATTTTGCCGAGCTCGCGCTCTGGCTCGGCGTGCCGCGGGCCGATCTGCCGCTCGTGCTGCCGAACATCGGGCGTTTCTACGACACGACGAGTTCGGCCGCGCCGATCGGCTTCCTGCCGGTGTGATGGACACAAGGCGGGCGCTTCCACGACAGGCTCTGGTCATCGCGGGGCTTGTCCTCGCCATGGGCGGAGCGTGGCTGTTTTGGAAAGGCGCGCCTCCGCGGGAAAAGCCGCGCGAACGGTCATCGCCCGATTTTTCGGCGGCCACCTCCGCGCCGGTTCCGCTCGCGGCGGCCCGGGATCCCGGCGTGGAGCTCGTCGTTTCGCCGTTGGCGGCGGAGCTTCATGCGCCCGGGCGGGACGAGGCGGGCGATGTCGAGGCGCTGCGCGGGCTGCTGGGGCAGTTCACCACGACCTTGCGTCTGGCGGAGCGTCCGCCGCTCGGTGACAACGCCGACATCACCGCCGCCCTCATCGGTCGCAACAGGCGCCGGCTCGCGTTTTTACCTTTCGGCCATCCCGCGCTGCGCGACGGGCTGCTGGTGGATCGTCGCGGCACGCCCTACCATTTCCATGCGCGTTCGGCCGACGCGATCGACGTGCGCTCGGCGGGGGCCGACCGCGTGTTGTTCACGGCGGACGACCAAGTCTCGGGTTCCGGAAAGAGATAATACCAATCGGCCGGCAGCGTGGGGATTTTCGGTGGACGGGCGGGGTCTTCGTTGCTCCACCGTGGATCGAACTCCGAGCGGCGGGCGGAGGGACCCGCCCGCCCACCTTGGGTGAAAACTCTAAATATGGGGCGTGTTGGTGAAGGGGGATCGATGCGGAAGCGGGTGGAGAAACCGATCGGACGCTAATAATCGCGGGAGGCGGGCGGCGGCCGGCGAGGAAGCACGGGCGGCTATTCGGGGAAGCGGCCGGATGGCGGAGCGCTGTGCGCGGCGTTAGCTTGGGCGCGGTCCATGAACGATGATTTGGCGATTCTTTTTAAACTGGTGGTGGCGGCGGTCTTGTCGGGGATCTTGGGCTGGGAGCGGGAGACCTTGGGAAAGCAGGCGGGTTTGCGGACGCACATCCTGGTGGGGGTGAGCGCGGCGATGTTTGTCGGTTTGGGCGAAGCGTTGATGGACTATTTCGGGCGCGGCGTGGGGGATACGCGTTACGATCCGATTCGTGTGATCGAGGCGACGGTGGCGGCGATCAGTTTCCTTGGCGCGGGAACGATCTTCGTGTCGCGCGACCGCGGAGAGACGGTGAAAGGGCTGACGACCGCGGCGGCCTTGTGGGCGACGGCGGGCGTGGGTTTGGCCGCGGGGCTGGGCCGCCATGTGTTGGCGAGCGGGGCGACGGCCCTGATTTTCGTGGTGCTGAACCTGCTGGGACGGTTGGAGCGGCGTGGATTGCCGGGATCGGGCAGGTCGGGGGAGGAAAAAGGGCCGGATTGAGCCGAAGTGATTACTTGGCCGTGGAGCGAACGATCCCGGCGTCGGGTGCCGCGAACTTATAGGTGAGCGGCTGGCCGGGGTTGAGCTCGTAGCGGGAGCGGAGGACGAAACCGCCGTCGGGGGTGGATTCGAAGGCGAAAGCGTCTTGCTTGTCCTTGGACCATGGATCGGGAAATGGCAGCGGGTCGGTGTTTTTGTTCAGGGCGCGTAGGCGGTGTTGTATGGCCGCCTGAAGCATCGTGGCGGAGGTGGCGGAATTGTTCAGGGTGCGGCTGACTCGTCCGAGCGTCGGCACGATCAGCGCGTAGAGAGGATCGTCGGACGCCGCAGGTTCGGGATTTTTTGGGAGAATCTGCGCGGAGTCGGCGAGGGCGAGCTGACGGTCGATGCCGGCTTGATATGCGACGAGAAGATCCTTCGCGTAACCATCGACGCCGCCCGGGTGCCGCCGAACGAGAGAAAGGAGCTTCTCCAGGGTCCGCTTGCCGGAACCGGCCTCGTTGAAATTGTCGAGACCATCGAGCATTTCGCGAAGCTGGCGGGCGGGATCTTTGCGCTCGATAATTTGGCGCGCGGCAAGATGGACGACCGCCTCGCGTTTTTCGTGGCGAATCACGGCGACGCGGCGGTCGAAATCGAGGGAGACGAGCTCGATCCCTTCCACGACGACGCCAGGCCGGAGGGCGAAGCTTTCGTGGGTCTGCGTGTTCTCAAGAACGATGCGGCGCTCGCCTCCGCCCAGGTCCATCAGGGCGCTGAGGCGAAGATGCCGTGTGAATCCCTCGCCGGGTGCGGCGCCGGCTTCGGCGGATCCGGCCTCTGGATCCGCGAGGATCTCGCGCAGGCCGGGCACGATTATCCGCTCCAGGAGCGGGCGAAAAAACAGATCGCGTTCCCCGCCGAGCGCCTCGGCGTTGGTCGGGCGTGGGGAGAGGCCGTCCCAGGCCGCGGAGATTCTGCGCAGATCCTCGGCGGTGAAGTCGGCGAGGCGTTTCGAAACCTCGGTATGGGCCACGCCCTCGATCGCGACGCCGACGAGCTGTTCGATAAGGGTCGCGCCCGAGCGTTGCTGGCGCCCGAGCTGGGCGATGGCGGCGTAGGTCTCGCCGGCGTCGCCGGCGGGAAGCGTTTCGGCGGATTTGGCCGCGAGTCGGGCCAGCTCGCGAAGGCTGGCCACGTTTGGGAGCGTCATCGCGGCCGGATTGTCGGGGTCGTCGGGATTGGGCAAGATCGGCCAGTCGCCGGCGGTGGTGCGCGGTGCCGTCGCCGCCGCGCGGAGCGCGGCGGCGATGTCGGCGGCGAATTGGCGCTGTTCATCCGTCGGTGCCGGAGCCGTCTGGCCCGGGGCGAGGCTCAACCAAGCGCGGAGAGCTTTGCGCTCGTCGTCGGGCAGTTTTTCGAGGCGAAGCAGGATCTCGCGATAAGGGTTGGTCTCGGGAATGGCCTCGGCCGCCTCCAGCGGCGTAAGCGGCGCGGCCAAGGATGCGGGCCGCGATCCGAGCAAGCAGGCCAGGAACGCGAGCAGCGAACCAAGCCGGACATATTGGCTCAGGGGCATCGGTAGGGAGAAAAAAAGGGGTTTCGCCGAAGGCGTGAATTTGCCGGAGTCATAGACAAGGCGGACGGGAAAACCTCACGAACGTGTCCGAAATCGGGTGCGCGGAGACACACCGACGCCGGGTGGCCGGACGCAGGCGGGCGGCGCCCGCGGATGGGCGAAACGTGCAGGGCGGCGACGCGGGTGACAGGGTGCGATTCGCGTTTAGTGTCTGGGCAACTTCACCCACTTGGCGCCGAGGCGGGAGCTTTTCACCACCGTCTCGATGAAGGCCATGCCCTCGATGCCGTCGTCGATGGTCGGGTAGTCGAGATCGGCGGGTAATTTTTTTCCGGATACCTCGGCCCGGATCGCGCGGAAGGCCTCGCGGTAGAGGTTGCCGAAGGCCTCGAGGTAGCCCTCGGGGTGGCCGGCGGGGACGCGCGCGGCGGTCTTGGCGGCGTCGCTCGTCAGGTAGCCGTTGCCGCGGCCCCAGATCTCGGCGGGACGGTCGGGATATTTGACGAGGAGCTGGTTGGGGTGCTCTTGGCGCCATTCGAGGCCGGCCTTGTCGCCGTAGACGCGAAGGGAGAGGGCGTTCTCCTCGCCGACGCAGATCTGCGAGGCGTGCAGAACGCCTTTGGCGCCGCCTTTGAAGCGCAGGAGGACGTTGCCGTCGTCGTCGAGGGCGCGGCCTTTCACGAAGGCGGTGAGGTCGGCGCTGAGCTCCTCGATGCGGAGGCCGGTGACGTAGCGCGCGAGGTTTTCGGCGTGCGTGCCGATGTCGCCCATGCAGCCGGCGGCGCCGGAGCGTTTGGGGTCGGTGCGCCAGGCGGCCTGCTTCTGGTCGGATTTTTCGAGGGCGGTGGAGAGCCAGCCTTGGGAGTATTCCACGACGACTTTGCGCAGGGCGCCGAGCCGGCCGGAGCGCACGAGGTCGCGCGCCTGCTTCACCATGGCGTTGCCGGTGTAGTTGTGGGTGAGGACGAAAACCTTGCGGGTCTTCGCGACGACTTTTTTGAGCGCGAGCGCCTCCTTGAGGTCGAAGGTGACGGGCTTGTCGCAGACGACGTTGAAGCCTTTTTCGAGGAAGAGTTTCGCGGGCGGGAAGTGCTGGTGGTTGGGAGTGACGATGACGACGAAGTCGAGCCGGCTCCCGGCCGGCTGCTTCGCCTCGGCTTCGGCCATTTCCTGAAAGGAGCCGTGGACGCGGGCGGGATCGAGGCCGAGATCTTCGCCCGAGGCGCGCGAGCGATCGGGATCGGAGGAGAAGGCGCCGGCGACGAGCTCGGCCTGGCCGTCCATTTGCGCGGCGATGCGGTGCACGGCGCCGATGAAGGCGCCCCGGCCGCCGCCGATCATGCCATAGCGGAGTTTTCGGTTCATGGGAGTCCGTGGTTCGGAGAGGGAAACACAAAGCCGCGCGGGAAAAACGCGGGGCGGCCTCGGTCGGCGGGGCCGGGGAAATTGGCTTCCCAAGGCCGGCGCGAGGGCAAGGGCTTTCCGTGCATGGGAAGCGCGGAAAAATGTCTTGGAGCAAGGGCTTGCTGCCTCCTTCGGGCGCGGGCAGCATCCGGGGCACCCAACCCCCACACCCCATGATGTTGCACACGTTTTCGACCTTGGGCTGCCCCGAGATGGATTTGGATGGAGCAATCGGCCTGGCCGCGCGCCATGGCTTGCACTCGTTGGAGCTGCGGACGCTCAACAACACCACCGATCTGCCGGCCTGGTTCGAGTCGCACTACGGCTCGCCCGCGGGGCTGGCGGCGCATCTGAAGCAGCGGCACGTGAAGGTGTGCGCGCTCGGGACCTCGTTCAAGCTGGTCGGGCATGACGACATCGACCGCGCGCAGCTGGAGATGTTCGTCCGTTGGGCGGACGAGGCGGATGTGCCGTGGCTGCGTGTTTTCGACGGTGGAAAAAGGGGCGACGCGGACGAGATCGCCGAGGCGATCTCCACGCTCAAGTGGTGGCGCGAGCAGCGCATCAAAAACAATTGGGCGGTGGAGCTGATGGTCGAGACGCACGACGGCTTCGTGACCTCTCGGGCCTTGCACGACCTGATCTCCCAGGCGCCGCAGATCAGCATCCTTTGGGATGCGCACCACACCTGGAAAAAGGGCGGCGAGGCGCCGGCGCACACGTGGAAGACGGTGCGCAACCACGTGGTGCATATCCATGTGAAAGACAGCGTGAGCCAACCCAGCCCGAACGGCAGCCATCCCTACACCTACGTGCTGCCGGGCGACGGCGAGTTCCCGATGGGCGAGCTGCGCAACGCGCTCAAGGACGACAAATACAACGGCGTGCTCTCGCTCGAATGGGAGCGCATGTGGCACTCCTACCTGCCGGAGTTGGACAAGGCGCTGCACCACGCGCAGCAGATGCATTGGTGGTGAGGCGGCGGGGACGGGCGCGGCCGGGGATCGCGCCGCGCTTGGTCCCGGAATCCGAGGCGGACGGGCGGGGCCCGCAGCCCGTGGTTCGATCCGTCCGTGACATCTCGGAAGCGTGCGCAGGGACGCGCCCGCCCACCTGTTTGGGTGGTTCCCGCCGGCGGCGCCCGAGCGGAGGCGCGGTGGCGGGAGCGGACCTTTCTTGCGCGCTACTGATAGAGCCAGTAGCGGCGGGTGAGCTGCTGGTAGATCGCGCAGCGGCGCGCCCAGTCGGCCTCGAAGGAGCCGAGGTCGATCTTCGCGCCGTCGCGCACGAGCGCCTGCCACCACGCGGTGCTGCCGACGTGGATGTTAAAGGAGCGTGCGTCCTTCGACCCCAGCTTGGCGAAGGGGTTGGGCGGATCGTAGACGCAGGCGAGGCGCATGAGCTCGAAGCTGAGCTCGGTGGGGCGCCAGGCGTTCCAGTCGGAGACCTCGATGTAGAGCGAGTTGACGGGTTTGCCGGCGGCGTCGTTGACGGTGACGAGACGGTAGCTGAGCCCGGCGATGGAGAGGCGCTCGAGGTCGGCCTTTAGTTGCGCGGGCGTTTTGCCTTTGAAGCTGATCGCGCGGAAGGGGTAATCGCGGCCCGCGCCGTGTTTGAAGCCGCTGAACTCGCAGCCGAGGCCGGTCATGGCGTAGCCGACGACGGCGGGGAAATCCTGCACGAGCGGCGAGGTGGGCACGAATTTGAGGCCGGTCTCGGGCCAACGCATGGAGCGGCGCCAGCCGCGCATCGGGATGACGGTGAGTTTGCCCTTGGCGCGGACGCTTTCGGGAACGTCCAGCACGCCGGGGGCGGAGGCGGCGATGCGGGCGAGTTCACCGATGGTGAGGCCGTGCACGTAGGGGATGCGGAAGGCGCCGACGCCGCTCATCCATTCGCGGTCGAGGTGGGGGCCGTCGACCTTGAGCCCGCCGAGCGGATTTGGGCGGTCGAGCACCACGACCTCGACGCCGTAGGTGAAGCAGGCGTCCATCGCGTAGCGCATCGCGACGTTGAAGGTGTAACTGCGGACGCCGATGTCCTGCAGGTCGACGACGAGGGCGTCGATGTCCTTAAGCTGGGCCTTGGTCGGTTTGCGGTTCGCGCCGTGGAGCGAGTAGACGGGCAGACCGGTGGCGGTGTGCACGCTGTCGCCGAAGTTGACGCTGGCTTTGATCTGACCGTCGAGGCCGTGTTCGGGGGCGAAGAGGCTGACGAGCTTCACGCCGGGCGCCTTGAAGAGGACGTCGATGGTGCTGCGCCCGGTCCGGTTTACGCCGGCGGCATGGGTGAGGAGGGCGATGCGTTTGCCTTGGATGGCGGCGAAGTTGTCCGCGGCGAGCACGTCGATGCCGAGCATCACCGGGTA
>CBIHRE010000242.1:0-7407 GCA_966212385.1 uncultured Akkermansia sp.
GTCCAAGGGTGTTGGCTCCCCAGGCCGCGACGGTTCCGTCGCGACGCAAAGCGAGGACGTGGTCGCCGCGTGCGGAAAGCGAGACCACATCGGTGAGGTTTGCGGGCACGGCCAATTGGCTGTCGGTGTTGGCTCCCCAAGCGAGGACCGTGCTGGCGGCGGGGGCTACCAAGACGAAAAAGGGAGGGCTGGCCCGGGCGGCATATTGGTCCGTGACGACGGCCCAGTAAGCGCCGGCGTCCTCGAAGGCGGCCGCGCCGACCGAATACGCGGGAGCGGTGGCGCCGGGGATCGGCTGGCCGTCGTGATACCATTGATACGAGAGCGTGCCGGTTCCAGTCGCGGACGCCGACAAGGAAAAAGCTTGGCCCGGGGAAAGCGCGCGGCGGGTCGCGCCGATCGAGGCGACGGACGGCCGAGGTAAGACCGTCAGGCGGGCGGTCCGGCTCGTCACCGAACCGAGGTAGTCGCTCACGATCACGTCGTAGGCGCCCGCATCTTCGGCGGTAAGATTTGTCAGTCGGAGGGACGCGCCGGTTTGGTAGGGAATCGGCGTGCCTTCATGACGCCATTGGTAGCTCGACAATGACCGACCGGAACCGACGACGACGGAGAAGGTGGCGCTTCCCGCTTCCGCCGCGGAAATGTCTTGCGGCTGGGCGGAGAGCCCTGGCGGGAGATCGTCGGGAGCGGGCGGGGAAAACGAACCGGGCACGAGGTAGGAACGGTCGCCGCCGGCGGTGATCATGACCGCGGGCGGGGAGCCGGCCGGGACCTGGATTTGCCCATAGGTATTGGCGCCCCACGCGACGACGGATCCGTCGTTTTTCAGGGCAAGCGAGTGATTGGCGCCGGCGGCGACGGACCTCACTCCCGAGAGCCCGGCGGGGACTCGGGTCTGCGCCGCGTCCACTCCCCAGGCGACGACGGTCCCATCGCTTTTCAAGGCGAGCGAGTGATTCCTTCCGACGGCGACAGCGACGACGCCCGACAGAGTGGCGGGGACCCCGAGCTCGCCCATGGGATTGTTACCCCAGGCGACGACGGTGCCGTTGGCTTTGAGCGCGACGATGTGCGCCCGGCCGGCGGCGATGGAGACCACGTCGCGGAGGCCTGCCGGAGGATTGAGCAGAGCATCGTTGGTTGAACTCCAGACCGAGACCATTCCGTTGCCGGAAAGCGTGGCGTAAAACGAACCTCCCGTGGCGACGGCCACGACGTTGCGCACGGGCGGCGTGGTCGTCTGGCCCGTGTTGCCGGTGCCCCAAACCACCGCGGTGGCATCCGACTTGATCGCCATGCAATACGAGTCGCCGGTGGCCAGCGCGACCACTTGTTCCAAGCCGGACGCGGGAGCGATGCCCGAGCCCCAACCCGAGACCGTGAGATCGGGGCGGAGCACAAGCGCCCGCGACTCGGCGGCGACCAAGGACAGGGGAAACAGCGCCTGGCGGGGGCGCAGGATCGCATTGCCGTCGAAGCCCCAGCCGACCGGTTCTTCCGACCAGGTGCCCACGAGCACGAACACGGGGATGGAGGTGGTGGAGCCGAAGGAATTGGTCGCGACGATTTGATAGTAGCCGGCGTCGTCCCGCTCGACCATTTCGAGCGAAAGTTCGGGGCTGGTGGCCCCGACGACGGGAAACCCGTTTCGTTTCCATTGGTAGGCGAGCGGTGACGAATTGGGACTGGAGAAAGTCGCCGACAGCACGGTGGATTCACCCGGCCGGAGCACCCTGGCCCCCAGGCTTTGCGCGGTCACAAGCGGGGCGGCGTCGGTGACGGTCAAGGTGTAGACGGCCCGGCCCACGCCGTGGGCGTTGGCCGCCCGTAGCTCGATGGAATAGGTTCCGGTGGAGAGCGGACGGCCCGAGATGCGACCGGTCGCGGCGTCGAAGGCGAGACCCGCGGGCAGTCCGTCGATCGCGTATGCGGTGGCGATGTTGGTGGCTTTGATCGAGAGCGAGAAGACGCCGCCGGCGGGAACGACGGACGCGCCACCGTTCAGAATGGCGGGCGGTGCGGGAACGATGGCGCCGGAGAGCGTGTATTGGCCGAGACTTCCGTAGACGGGGTAGGCTCCCGAGGTCGACGAGTCGGCGGCGACGCGCAGATAATAGATTCCCGCGGAGGCCGCGTATTCGAGGGCGGCGTCGGCGGTGTCGTCCGGCGCGGCGCTGGCGACCACATCTCCGCGGGCGTCGAGCAATTCCAGTCGAAGATCGAGGTTGT
Source organism: uncultured Akkermansia sp. (assembly GCA_966212385.1). Lineage (GTDB taxonomy): Bacteria > Verrucomicrobiota > Verrucomicrobiia > Opitutales > Opitutaceae > IMCC26134_A. The sequence continues at coordinate 2,233 of CBIHRE010000242.1, forward strand.
TGCCCCGCGTAACGCCCGATGCGGACTGGAAGGCGCTGGCCTGAAAACGAAGGGTGCCGGAAAGCGTGTTGAACACGAATAGATCGGTCTCGCCCGAGGCGGAGATGATTCGCGAAACAGAAAATTCCTCATCCGACACGGGCGCCAAGCTCGCGGTGGCCAGGGTGGCGCCGTCCTCGTCCGCACGTGTGGCAAGCGCGGCCGCGATGATGGCCAGATCGTCCTCGGGATTGTTCGCGAGCGGATAGGCGCCTTTGGACCATTGGGTCACGTTGCGACCGTAGCCTGAGCCCATGATCGGCGCCCAAGAGGTCGGGCCGACGCCATGTCCGGAATAGTAACCAGGCCGTTGGTGGTGCCGTCGTGGGAAAGGCCCAGGCAGTGGCCGAACTCGTGCGAGGCGGCTTCGGCGATGTCGGCCGCGCCGGTGGACAGGTAAACCAGGGCGGGGGCGGAAGCCTGGGCGGGATCGCTTGAGCCGAAACTGTCGGCGAGCGCGACGCCCGCGACATTTCCGCCGGGAAGCGCGAGGCCGTTCGCATCCGTCCTGGGTGTGATGAGGACGCGGCCGACGCGGGCGGCGGAGTCTGGCGGCGGCTCCGTCGTCACGTCGATGTCGAAGGGAGCGAAATCCTCCGCAACGCGCGCCCAGGTTTCGGAGATGATGGCCTGCTCCGCGGCGTTGAACGTCGTGGGATCGCCGTCGTTGTCGAAGGGACGCGCCGAGTAGGAGGCGATGTTCTGGAGGGTGTTCCAAAGTGTGCCGCTGATGATGTGTCCGTTGAAGTCGAGGTAGAGCGTGTTGGCCGCGCCCGGCTTCGAGTGGAGCGCGGGAGGCTCCGCGATGGGGACGGAAGAGGGGGCCGCCGCGGGTAGGTAGCGCGCCGACACCTCCGAGGTGTCGGCCGGGATTTCTTTTTCGATTCTCCTCGGATGCTCCGGGGCGGGATCAGGCGACTCCGATAACGGAGCGTCGCAGACGTGGTAGACGTGGCCGTCGGGAGTGAGCCGAAGGCTTTGAAATGTTTCCCTCGGCGGTTGTCTGCGGCGCAGCCAATCTTCGGCGCGTTCGCGTGCAGGTGGGGAAAGCGAGAGCAGGCTGTCGAGGAATTCTCCAGGCGGGATCGTGTGCGGCAGGAGCTTCGATCTTGAGTCGTGAGTCGTGGCGGATTTCGCGGACGTCGCCGCGAAATTTCCGACCGGGCGCGGGATCGTGGTATTCGTGGCGATTGCGGGTGGGGGTGGGCTGGAACGGAAAAGCGCGACGTAGCCCGAGCCAAACAACCCGGCCAATGCCAGAATGGTAAATGTCAGTCGTGACGGACGTAACTGACGATAGGGGGGCATCGGGGTCTTCCTAGTCACGGACGTGGACGGTAAGCATCAAGCTCGGTTTGTGGGTCGAGGTCCGTCGTAGCCGAAAGGGCGGCTGACGGGGGCTAGCTGGTCTGTGCCACGGTCGCCTCGCCGCGAGCGGGTAGCGCGCCGGCCTCCCGCTCGCGCATCAGCCGGTCATGGCGTGGACGTAGATGTTCACGACCGTCTTCATGCACTCCTCGGGGTGTCCGGGTGGGGAGATCATGCGGTCCCAGCCGCATTGGAGGCCGCTGAGGCTGATGAGCGAGGCCATGCGGTTGCCGACGAACACGCCGTAGAGGCCGTGGCGCGCCCAGCGGGGGTCGTAGACGTTGTCGTGATAGGTGTGCGGCGGCCGGGCGGCGGGACGGAAATAGCAGGTGTAGACGGGGTGGTCGTCGGGCAGGCGGGTGACGGCCGAACCGGGCAGGATACGGCGGAAAACGTCGGTGTTCTGCGCCAGAAAATCGTCGGGGTCGGGGTTGATCGAACGGTTGATGCAGGAGTCGACGAAGAGGAAACCGCCGCGGCGCAGGTATTCGCCGAGGTTGGCGAGGGCAGTCTGTGCCACGATGGGGACGAGGCCGGTGGAGAAGAGCAGCGGGAAAGCGCAGAGCTCGTCGAGGCGCTCGGGATCGGCCGCGCGCCAGTCGGGCTCCATGTTGAGCGTCGTGTGGGTGCGGATGAAGTCGGAGAGCGTGGAGTCGCTGCCGGTGTGGCGCGACCAGTGTTGGGCGGGGGTTTTCAGGCGGGCCCAGCCGACGCGGCCGCCGCGGTGCGGTTCGGCGGCGGAGGCGGCTTCGACGAGCAGCGGCGGCAACGCGGCGCAGGCGAGGAGCTGGGCGCAGCCGGAGAGGAGAAAGTCGCGGCGGTTCATGCGAGCTGGGAGCGAGGCGCAGGGTGCGAGGAGCCTGAAGGCCGAGGCTTTGGGCGAAGTTAAAGGAGACGCCAGCGGCGGCGGAAGATCAACTCGGCGGCGTAGAGACCAAGTAGGGCGATAAAGACCCAGGCATGGTGCCAGAGCGGTGCGACGGTTTCGCGGAGAAGAGCGTCCTCGGTAGAGGTCTGTTTCCATGCGGCGGGAGGCGTATCGCCGAGGACGGCGCCGCCGGTGCGCTCGGCGAGCGCGCGGAGCACGGCGTCGTCGGCGGGCAGGCCGGAGTTTTCGCCGACCGGACGGCTGACGACCGTGGTCCAATGGCGGAGGAGCGTTTCGTCGCCGAGGCGGGCGGAAAGCGTCCACTGGCCTTCCGCGGGCGGGGTCCAGCGAAAGCTGCGGACGCCGTCCTTTTGGCCGGATGGAAACACCGGGTAGGCGTGTTTGCGCGGATCGTCCTCGAGCTGGGCGACGAGCGAAACGTCGGGAGCGGCGTCGGCGAGCGAGAGCTCGATCTCGGCTCCGGGCACGGCGGTGAGCGGGGCGTGGAGGAAACGCGGGCCGCGGGTCTGCTCGCGAGCGAGCCAGGCCAGGAGGTTTTGCCAGAAGAGCTCCACGCCGCGCTCCTGGCTGGGCTGGTCGAGCTTCCAGCGCCAGAGCGCGTCGCTGGCGAGGACGGCGCTCCAGCCGCGACCGTAGCGTTGCATGGCGAGGAGGATGGAGTTGCCGCCCTCGGGCGAACGAGCGGAGGGATGGCGGGCGAGAATCTCGGCGCCGGGCTTGGCGCGGGCGATCCGGGCGTAGCGGGAAAAGCGCGGTGCGACGCGGGCGAGTTCGTCGCCGAAGAGAGCGCGGGCGCGAGGCTCCCAGGCGAAGGAGTTGAGCGGAGGCTCGCGTTGGGCCCGGTAGGAGTCGCCGCCGTCGCCGGTGGAGAAGCGCACCATGCGTTCCTGAAACGCGGCCTCGTCGGTCCTGGCGCCGGGATCGGCGCGGCCGGAGTCGCGGGCGAACACGACGGGGAGAAGTTTTTCCAGCTCGGAGCCGGCGAAATCGTGCGTGGAGTCGTCGTCGGGGGCGATGAACAGGAGGACGCCGCCGGAGCGAACCCAGGCGGAGAGGGCGTTTTGCTGGGCGGGCGAAAGCTGGGAGGCGGTGGCGTTGGCGAGGATGAGGATGTCGTGCCGGGAATAGGCGGCGACGTCGACGGGCAGGGCGGGAATCGCGCCGCGGATGGTGGGCGGGGAGAGGCCGGAGTCGGTGGGGGCCAGGTTGAAGATCGGCGTGAGCGAGAAGGCGGGATCACGGCGCAGGATGTCGGCGAGGAAACGGTAGCCCCAGTCGAGCGCGCCTTGGTAATACAGGATGCGGGTGGAGGAAGGCGCGGCGACGCGGACCTCGGCGCGGAGGCCGGGCGAGTCGGGCGCGTCGCCGGCGCGGACCTCGATGGGCACGACGCCGGGCGCCTCGACGGGCAGCTCGACGGACCACGACAAGGCGCGTCGTCCGGCGGCGAGACGGACGGACGCGGGCGGGCGCCATTTGTCGCCGAGTTTCACGCGGAGGGGAATGTCGCGCGGCGCGGCTTGGTAGGAGTCCAGCGTGACCTCGAGGCGGAAGGTGCTGCGCGGCGGGACTCGCGCGGGCAGGTCGAGATCACGAAAGGAGAGGAGATCGCCGCCGGCGTAGCGGTTGCGTCCGACGACGGGGTAGATGGGCGTGCCGGCGGCGAGCGCGACGCGGGAGGTGGCGGCGAGGGCGGCGGAGTTGTCGGCACCGACGGCGGTATCGAGCCCGTCGGAGAGCGTGACGATGCCTCCCCAACCCCCCGGAGGCGCGGAGGCGAGGCGCTTGTCGAGCGAGGCGAAGAGGCGGGTCTCGCCGGCGGGCAGAGACGCCTCGGCGTCCGCGGAGGACAGCGCGGCGGGCGAGGTCGAATCGGCGAAGGCGAAGAATTTCGGCGCGCCGTGGGCGGCCTCCGCGGCGGGGGCGAGGGAACGCCAGTGGCGAAGCGCCTCGTCGAGGCGACGCTGGCGGCGGTTGTCGGGCGTGGTCATGCTCGCGGACTGATCGACGAGCAGCGCGAGCGGGCGCGTTTCCTTCTTTTGATAAGTGCGCTCGACGCGGGACGGACCGGCGAGGGCGAGGAGGACGCCGAGCCAGAGCAGGAGACGGAGCGAGACAAGGATGCGGCGCGGGCCCGGCGCGAGCGGGACGAGCGTGCGCCGATAGCTGATGACGATCCACGCGGCGCCGAGCAGAGCTACGGCGGCGAGGAGCGACCAGGCGAGGGCGGGCGGGAGCAATGCGAGCGGACCGCCGAAGCGCCAGCCGATGGAGTGGACGGAGAGCATGAAGAGCTAGGAGCGAGGAGCGTGGAGCGGTGCGGGCGGCGCTTACTTGGCGGCTTCGCGGGAGAGCGTTTCGAAGTAGTTTTCCACGGCGGGGCGGTAGGCGGGGTCGATGTCGTCGGGATTGAAACGACGGACTTGCTCGTCGCGCAGACCGGCCTGGCGGGCGGCTTCGAGGCGGACGACGACCTTGTCTACGAGGGCGCGGAGATCGGAGTCGAAGCCGAAGGCGGTGGCGTCCTCGGGTTGCGCATGGAGCTCGGCGGCGAGGCGGCGGGCGAGTTCGCGGTCTTCCGCGGTGGCGAACAACTCGGCGGCGAGGCCGGCCGCGAGCTCCATTTCGACGGCGTCGCCCTGGGGCTTGCCGGGGCCGATGGAAGGTCCGCCATCGCCGCGGCCGGCGGCGGCGTTGGCGGCGGTGTGAGAAGGTTCGGTGCGTCCCTGGAGCCGTCGGATGACGCGGGAGAGCGCCCGATCGCGCGGGGCGAGGGCTGCCTGGGCCTGCGCGGCGGCGGACGAAGCGGAGGTGGTAGAAGCGTTGCCGCCGTTTTGGTCGGGGCCCGAGCCGTCGGTGGAGCTCTGACCCTGACCCTG
>CBIHRE010000243.1:0-7396 GCA_966212385.1 uncultured Akkermansia sp.
TCACCTGCCCGGCCTTGTAGCCGCGGGTGATGGAGGCGAAGCCGGTTTGGTTGGCGGTGAAGTCGTGCTCCCAGGCGGCCTTGCTGCCCCAAAGGGTGTCATCGAAACCCGACGAAACGCTGGAGTCGGAGCCGATCCACTCGCCGCGCAGGCCGAGGGTCAGGCGGTCGGCGGAACCGAAATCGTGGCCAACCTGGCCAAAGAGCGCGGCGTTCTCGCTCTCGTAGCGGGTGGGCATGACCGTGAAGGGATCGGTGTAACGGCCGTCCTCGTCGATCGCGGAGCCGTAGGCGCCGACGGTCCAACGATCGATCCAGCCGAGCGCGTCCTCATCGGCGACGGAATCCAGCCGGACCTCCTGGCTGTAGACGCGGCGGTCGCGACGCAGGTCGCTGAACCAGGTGTAGTTTGAGCTGGGCAAGGCGCCCGTGCCCCAGTCCGCGTCGTAGTTGTAGATGGAATCGGTGCCCGAGACGCTGGAGACGAGCGTGAGACGAGCGTCTTGGAAACCCGAATACACGCCGCGAACGCTGCCCGCGACGGAGCGCTGCTCGTCGCGTCCGGGTTGGTCGCTATAGGTGAAGCGTCCGTTGTTGTCGTTCGCGAACTCGTCGTAGCCGTTGTCCGCCTGCGCCCAGAAAACGGTGGCGTCCCAGCGCCAGAGCTCGTTGGGGTTCCAGGTCAACTTCACGCGGGCCATGTCCTCGTCGCGCGCGTTGGTTTCGGAGCCGAGCGTGACATTACGCCGGAAACCGTCGCTTTCGGAGTGCTGCACCGCGACGCGAACCATCAGCTTTTCCGGAGTTTTCGGGGTGAGCGTGCCGCCGGTGGCGACGCCGGCCTCGCGCAGGTTGTCCTCGCCGACGGTGAGCTCGGCATGGCCGTTCCAATCGGGCGTGGGATCGTTTGTCACGATCTGGATGACACCGCCGGCGGCGTTGGCCCCGAACGCGCCGGCCTGGGGGCCGCGCAGGACCTCCACCTGGCGCACGTCAAAGGTGCTGCCGATGCCGCCGAGCCCGGTGAAATCGAGATCGTCGACCTTGAAGGCGACGGCGGAATCGGGCGTCTCGCCCTCGAACTGGGAATTTTCGCCGATGCCGCGAATCTGGAAAAAGCGGGGGCGCGAGGTGCCGCCCGTCCAGGTGAGATTCGGGATCTGGTCGGCGAGGTCGCCAAAGTGGCGGACGCCCGCGGCCTCGAGCGCGGCGCCCTCGTAAACGCTCACGCTGGCGGTCGTCTTTTCCAAAGGCGTCTCCCAGAGGTCGGCCGTCACGCGGACGGGCTCGAGTTGCACGACCTCGTCGGCGGAGGCGGAGAGCGGCTCGGGAGCGGGCGTCGCCGGCGCCTGGGCGGGCGCGGTTTCGGTGGCTCGGGCGCCATTCGAGAGAATCGCGCCGAGGAGAAGGATCTGTGTCGGGAGTCGCATGGTGAGACAGTGAAGCCCGACCCAAATCGGACTCCCGGGTGAGAAAGAGGCCGGCGCCCGCGCGATGATCGCTCGGTGTCAACGCCGCCCTGCTGTTTCCTTCGCCGGTATAATCCGTTTCAGGTTCGAAGGGTCGAGCGGTCGGTCGCACCGCAATCTCAGTCCGCCGCTGCGGACACCCCTACAGGCAAGCGCTCCTCAATGCGCCGCCACCCTCCGCGGGCAAGCGAAAGTTTTAACCGCGCCCCGGCCAAGGCTCCGCGGCCGTCTGGGGGAGCGGGCGCAAAAGACATGCCGCTGAAACCCAAGCCGCCGCGTATCTATGAAATCCGTAAATCGGCGAGGCACGCGATTTCGTTATTCAGATTCGCGCAAATTTATCTCGTTAAAATAGCGCGCCCCCGCCCCGACATGACCGCTCCTCGCACGCAGCGCTCCGCCCCCACCCGCACCCCATTCCCGGCCGCCGAGGCCGCCCACGCGCCGAAAGCCGACGCCGAACGTATCGTCATCGTGGTCGGCCCGGAACCCGACTGCGCCGAAACCGTCGCCCAAGGCTTCGCCACCCAAGGCGAGGCGATGCGCGTCATGTGGTTCTCCCAAGCCTGCCAGGCCCTTGCCTCCGGCGTCCAGAAGGCCTTGGCCGGCGTGATCGTCTGCCATCGCGCCGAGCAAAAGCCCGAGCCCGAGCTCGATCTGCTCCGCCACGCCTGGCCCGAGACGCCGATCCTGGCCTGGCCGCTAGGTTGAACCGCCGCCGTCGCGGGCGGCCCGCCCGGGCGAGCGGCTCAGGCGTGAAAATCCGCCCCGGGCGCAAGACTCGCCGGAGCCCCGGCGGCCGCGTCCTTCACGGGCGTGGCGCCGAGCGGATAGCGGAACAAGCGGCCCTCGTAGTTGCGGAAAACCACCTCGTCCTCGGTGATCCGCTCCACGTAGTCGGGATTCATCGGGACCTTGCCTCCGCCGCCCGGGGCGTCGATCACGTATTGAGGAATCGAATACCCGGTGGTGTGGCCGCGGAGCGCGCGGATGATCTCCATGCCCTTGCGGACATCGACCTTGAAGTGCGAGCCGCCTGTGATGAGGTCCATCTGATAAAGGTAGTAGGGCCGCACGCGCATCCGCAGCAGGCGATGCACGAGGGCCTTCATCACCTCGGCGTCGTCGTTCACCCCGCGCAGGAGCACGGACTGGTTGCCCAGTGGCACGCCGGCGAAGCTGAGCCGCTCGCATGCCGCCTTAAGCTCGGCGGTCGCCTCGCGCGGATGGTTGACGTGGATGCTCATCCAGATCGGACCGTGCTTCTTGAACACCTCGCAGAGCTCCGGCGTGATGCGTTGCGGCAGAAACACCGGGATACGCGACCCGATGCGAATGAACTCCACATGCGGGATGGCGCGCAGGCGGCCGAGCAGGTGGTCGAGCTTGCGGTCGCTCAAGAGCAGTGGATCGCCGCCGGAAAGCAGCACGTCGCGAATCTCGGGATGGGCCTCGATATAGCGCAGGCCCTGCTCGTATTCCGGATGGAAGTTGTAGTCCTGCGCGTTCGAAACGAGGCGGCTGCGGGTGCAATAGCGGCAGTAGGAGGCGCACCGGTCGGTGACCAAAAACAGCACGCGGTCGGGATAGCGATGGACCAGACCCGGCACCGGCGAGTGCTCGTCTTCGCCGAGAGAATCAAGCATCTCCTCGGCATGAAGTTGCGACTCTCCGGAGCGAGGAATCACCTGCAGCCGGATCGGGCAGTTCGGGTCGTCGCGGTCGATGAGATTGAAGAAGTAAGGAGTGATCGCGAGCGCCAGCTTCTGACTGGCGAAAAGCACTCCGGCCCGCTCATCGGGCGTGAGCGTCATGTAACGCTCCAGTTGCTCCAGCGAGGTGATCCGGTTCTTGAGCTGCCAAGTCCAGTCTTGCCAGTCGCTCGCCGGCACGTGTTGCCAGAGTCCTTGGCCCTCGAACCAAACCGACCGGTCTTCGCTGTAAGGCATGTCGCCGCAACCGTGCCGCGCTCCGAATTCCTGTCAAATCGGGTCGAGCCTTGCGGAGCGGCTTCCCGAGACGGCGCGGCCCGACAAAAGACTGGCGGCGCTCTCCGACTTTGCCCTTTGCTTACAGCATGGCTTTCGACACGACTTCCCCTTGGGGAGCCTATGCGCCCCAAGGGCTTGCCGCGCTCTCCTTGCGCCTGATCGATCGGCTCCCCGCAAACAACTTCGGCAAGCGTCTGGCTTTCCTGCTTCGGAAACCGGTGAAAAAGAGCCGAAGCCCCGTCTTGGACCGAGAAGTGTGGGGGCTGCGCATGCGCCTGAGCACCCGCGGCAACCTCTCCGAGCAGCGTTGGCTGACGATGCCCGCCTTTCACGATTCGGTCGAACGAGCCGAGTTGGCCAAGGCGCTCACGGACGGCGGCGTTTTTTTCGACGTCGGGATGAACGTCGGCTTCTACACCTTTTGGGCGCTTTCGCTGCGTCGCCCCGGCCTGCGTGTGGTGTCGGTGGAGCCGACCCCTGCGCTGCTGGAGCGAGTCCGGTATAATCTCGCCGGCAACCAACTCTCGAACGCGGTTTCGCTCCACGCCTGCGCCGCCACGGCCGAGCCTTGCGAGGTTTTTATCGAGACCCACGCGGAAAACCTGGGCCAGTCGTCAATCAGGGCCGCCTTGCCGGGCGCCCCGTCCGACGGACTACGCGTGCCAGGCCGCCCTTTGCTGGATCTGGCCCGCGAAGCGGGAGTCGACCGGATCGATGCGTTGAAAATCGACATCGAAGGTCACGAGAAGCAGGTGCTCGGCGCTTTTTTCCGGGACGCGCCGCGCTCTCTTTGGCCGCGGCTGATCATCGCGGAGATCGTGGGTGACGGGGAGGGCTCGATACGCCGCCTGCTCGTCGAACGCGGCTACCGCGTGGAGCGCGAGACCAAGATGAACGGCATCTTGCGTCTCGATGCTTGAGCGGCGTGGAAAGGCGGCGATGACGCCGCTCGACGCTCAGCGCAGCAGCGCCTGCAACTCGTCGCAGACCGACGGGATTCCGGCGACGAGCGGCGTGCGCGCGGCGGTTTTCAGATCGAACACCCGCAGCGGGAAAAATGAATGGCTGAAATAACGGATCTCCGCGCCCGCGCCTTGGCAGAAGGGGATGGCGGCCGCGACGTCCCAAACCTTCACGTTGTGATCCACCATGCCGTCGAAAATGCCCGCGCCGACGTAAGCGAGGTGCAGCGTGCTGCTGCCGAGGCCGCGGATCTTGAAACGCTCCACCAGCAGCGTGGCGTGCGGCGCGAAGCGTTTGTCCACCGGGCTGTGAAACCCGAGCATACGTTGGCTGACCATCGGTTCTGCTTTTGCTCGAGCAGGCTTGTCGCCATCCCACGAGCCGAGCCCCGGGCCGCCATGCATAAGCACGCGGCGGGCGAGATCGTAGATGACTCCGTAGACGGGCGTGCCGTTTTCGAGAAGCGCCAGCGAGATCGCGCAATAAGGGATGCCGGTGGCGTAGTTGTTCGTGCCGTCGATCGGATCGAGCATCCAAGCGAAACGAGACTTCAATTCGATCGGAGCGGCGGCGTCGCCGAGTTCCTCGCTGAGCAGCTCGTCGCCGGGAAACTGTGCGCCAAGCTCGCGAAAGATCGCCTCGGAGATCGCGATATCGGCCGCGGTGACGCGCGTGCCGTCGCTTTTCCACTCGCTGCGCGCGCGGCCGAACTCACGGTGCAAAAAATCGGCCTGCGCGAGAACGGCGCGCTTGGCGGCTTCGATGCGGACGAGGAGTTCTGGCGACGAGGACATCCGACCAGCATGCCGTCGATCACTCGTAGTCGTAAAGCTTCGGGTCTCGACGGGGCGCGGTTGTGGCGCGGCGAAGCTTCCAGCGCATGCGCGCTTCTTTTCTTTCCTTTTCGGTTTTTGAAACGCCGCCCGGGCCGCCGCCGCCCATCCCATAGGGATCGTCCTCACCGTCCATTCCTTCGCCGGGTCCGGCGCCGAGCTTGTCCTCCAAGGCCTCGGGATCGACGCCCTCCTCCAGTTTGCGGACGACCTCCTCCATTTCGCCGTCGATTTTCTCGCCGGTAAGTTCGGACATGCGGCGCATCATGCGAGCCATGGCCTTCGGATCGTTTTCATCGACCGAATCGAAATCCTTTTCCATCTCCGCCATCGCGGCCTCCATACGTGCATCCTCGGCGGGATCGTCACCTGCGGACAACTCGGCGTCGGCCTTGGGCTCTTGCGCGCGGCCGGTGAACGCGAATTGCGACACGACGCGCTTCAACGGCCAGCGGGGATTGTCGGGGCACTTGGGCGTGAGTTTGCCCTGCGCGAGCGTCTTCGCGTAGAACTGGTAAACCGTGTGGTTTCTTTCGCAGTAGAACTCGTAGATCGGCATGGTGGGAAGGCCGGGAAAATAGCGGAAGTGAGCGCGACCGCAACGGCAGGCCGGCGCGCGAGGCCCTCACTTCTTGATCTGATGGCCGTGCTTCACGCGCATGTCGCGACCGCCGGCGTTGAGTTGATCGAGCACGGCGGCGAGCTTGCGGCGCTTGGCGTCGGCCTCGGCGTCAAAGAGATTCATCTGCGCCCCAGGATCCTCGATGCTGGAGAACCGCACGCTCACCAATCGCAGCGGGCGGCGGCGTTTGCTCCAGGCTTTTTCGAGCAACGGAGCGACGAGCGGATAAAAAGGCGCCTCAAGGTCGCTCGCCTCGGGCAAACTGCGGCCGGCGCTTTCCTGGCTGAAATCCGGGTAGCGCACTTTCACGGTCAGCGTGCGGGCTCGTTTTCCATCCGCGCGGATATCGGGCATGAGCTCGTCGATCATACGCTTGGCGATGCGCTCGACCTCGGCGAAGTCTCCGATGTCGGCGCCGAAGGTTTCCTGCTGCGAATAGCTCTTGGCGTCCTCGCGATCCACCTCGACGGGCCGGCCATCGAGGCCGAGCGCGGCATCGCGCATATCGCGCCAACCATCGCCAAAAATCGCGGCGAGGCGCTGCTCCGGCAGTTCGAGAATGTGGCCGATCCGGAACAGCCCGTGGGACTTGAGCGACTCCTCGGTTTTGGGCCCGACTCCGGGCAGCTTGCCGATGCCGAGCGGCGCGAGAAAGGCGGCCTCCTCGCCCGGCGGCACGACCACGAAGCCACGAGGCTTGCGCAGCTTGCTCGCGATCTGGGCGACAAGCTTGTTGGTCGCGATTCCCATCGAAACGGGTATCTGCAACTCATCCCAGATGCGCCGCTGAAGCCCGCGCACGACGGCCTCGACCGCGGCGGCATCCCTCAAACCGCAGGGCGCAAGATCGAGGTAACCTTCGTCGATGGAGTTACGCTGCACGATCGGCGTGAGCGTTTCGCAGAGATCGAACATCTTGCGCGAAATCTTGCCGTAGAGCCCGCTCGTGTGCGGCAGCATGATCAGATCCGGGCAGACCTTGAGCGCGCGAGAGGTCGGCATCGGCGTGTAGACGCCGCAGGCGCGCGCCTCGTAGCTGGCGGAGGAGATGATGCCGCGCTCACGTCCGCCGACCGCGCACTTCGTGCCGCGCAGCTCGGGCTTCAGCGCCAGCTCGCACGACACGAAGAACGCATCGGCGTCGAGGTGGACGATAGTGGCGAGGGCGACGGGCATGACAGCCTCGCACGATGCGCGACCGCGTCGCGTTGGCGACTCCGACGATCAGGGCGCCGTCTTTTTCAAGACCGGAAACGGCTTCGAATCCACCAGCGCCGCCATCGGGCGGGAGGCGAATATCGTGCCCGCGGCGACCGGGCTGCCGCGGAGGAATTCGGCGGCGGGAAGCATCTTGCCACCAGGCTTCTGGAGACGACGGACGCGCAGCAACCCCGAGCCCGTGCCGATCAGCAGGCCCTCGGCGTCCGTGCCGGCGACCACGCCGGGAGCGACGGACCCGTCGATGGCGTCGGCAAGCCCGAACTTGAGCGGCTGGCCTTGCCACTCGACTTGCGCGGCG
>CBIHRE010000244.1:0-7380 GCA_966212385.1 uncultured Akkermansia sp.
AGTAGTCGCTCGGCCTCGGCCCAGGCAGCTTCGGCGGTGTCGCGGGTGATGACGAGGAGTCGGATGCCGAAACGAACTTCGCGCCCGGTGGTGGCGGCGTGTTTGCGGATGCCGGCTATCTTTTCGGCGACGGCGGGAGTGGGTTCGCCCCAGGTGAGATAGACGTCGATGTGTTTCGCGGTGACGGGGCCGGCGCCGGCGGAGGATCCGCCGATGTAGAGGGGCGGCGCGATTTCGGGACGCGAGGGAAGGGTGGCGTTTTCCACTTGGTAGAAGCGGCCCTTGAAGTTGACGTTGGGACGCGCCCAGAGCTCGCGGACGATGTGGAGAAACTCGTCGGCGCGCTCGTAGCGTTCGGTCTTGTCGGAGAAGTCGGCGTAGGCGCGCTGCTCGTGGGGTTCGCCGCCGACGACGATGTTCACGAGAAGGCGGTTGTTGGAATAACGCTGAAAGGTCGCCGCCATCTGCGCGGCGAGGGTGGGCGAGATGAGGCCGGGGCGGAGGGCGACGAGAAATTTGAAGTGCTTGGTCACGCTCGCGAGCATGGCGTCCACGATGAAGGCGTCCTCGCACCAGGCGCCGGTGGGCGTGAGGGCGCCGACGTAGCCGAGCTGCTCGGCGGAGCGGGCGATCTGGCCGAGGTAGTCGAGCGTGGCGGGGCGGGCTCCGCCGGCGACGCCCGCGGGCAGGCCGTGGCCGCCGCCGACGATGTAGCGGCTATCGCCGTAGGTGGGCAGGAACCAGAGGAACTTGAGCGGGGATTCGGAGGAAAGGACGAATGACATGGGAGGAACGCGGTCGGTTTCAGGCGGTGGCGAGGGCGGCGGGGCGGGCGGAGGGCGGAAGCACGGGCGGGACGCCCGTGCCACCCGGATTCACGGGCAAGATGCCCGTGCCACTTGGAGCCACGGGCGGGGTGCCTGCGCCACTTTTGGCGGAGCGTTCGCGTTGCTCGTGCATGGAGAGTTCGGAGGGCGGGCGCTCGGGGAACCGGATCGGGGCGAAGGGCTCGCGGAGCTTGGCGGGGTCGCGGTAGCGGGCCCCGTAGTGGTAGTCGGGCAGGCGGGCGCGGTCGGAGCCGAAGAGGCGCTGGCGAAGGGTCTCGCCGTCGGCGTAGGCCTCGCGGTAGCGGCCGCGGGCGCGAAGCTCGGGCACCACGTATTCGACGAAATCGCGCGCGGTGTCGTAGCTGTGGTATTGGACGAGGTTGATGCCGTCGATGCCGTCCTCATCGAGCCACTTCTCGATGGCGTCGGCGACGACCTTGGGAGTGCCGGCGACGAAATAGCGGCCGTAGTTGACGGCGCGGAGCTGGTCGAGGACCTCGCCGACCGTCTGAAGATTTTTGAAACGCGGGCCGACGTCCTCGTGGCCGGGGTCTTTGCGGGCGATGATGTCGGCGATGCGCTCGGTGCGCGGGTAACGCGTCCAATCGATGCGCGACATGCCGTGGGCGAGGCGGCCCTCGGCGCTCATGTGACGGTGGTAGAGGGCGAGCTTGGCGGCGACCTGGGCGTCGGTCTTGCCGGTGATGATACCGGCGCCGGTGATGAAGCGGATGTCGTCGGCGCGGCGGCCGTGGCGGACGAGGCGGGCGCGCATGTCGGCGATGTTGGCGCGGACCTGCTCGGCGTTGAATCCGCCGGTGAAGACGGCCTCGGCGTGCTTGGCGGCGAACTCCTTGCCGGCGTGGGAGCCGGTGGCTTGGAAGAGGACGGGAGTGCGCTGGCGGGAAGGTTGGCAGAGGTGTGGGCCGGCGACCTTGAAATGTGGGCCGACGTGGTCGATGTAGCGGACCTTGGCGGGATCGGTGTAGATGCGGCGCTCGCGGTCCTGGACCACCGCGTCGTCGGTCCACGATCCCTCCCAGAGCTTGTAGAGGACGTCGAGATACTCGTCGGCGATGACGTAGCGCTGGTCGTGCGGCACTTCGCCTTCGAGGCCGAAGTTGCGGGCGGCGTTGGGCAGGTAGGAGGTGACGATATTCCAGCCGAAGCGACCGTTGGTAAGATGGTCCAGCGTGCTTGCGCGGCGGGCGAAGGCGAAGGGCGGCTCGTAGGTGGTGGAGAAGGTGGCGCCGAAGCCGAGGTTCTTCGTCACGGCCGCCATGGCCGGGATGACGAGGAGCGGGTCGTTGCTCGGGATCTGCACGGCCTCGCGGAGGGCGGTGTCGGCGTTGTCTCGGAAGCCGTCGTAAGCGCCGATGACGTCGGCAAGGAAGACGGCGTCGAAGGCGCCATGTTCGAGAATCTGCGCGAGCTCGGTCCAGTAGGAGAGCTCGTTGAAGCGGTGGCGGTTGTTGTCGGGCAGCACCCACTGGCCGTGGATGATGTGGCTCACGCAGTTCATCTCGAAGAGGTTTACGTGGAGCTTTTTCTTTTCGGAGGGAGACGGCATGGGAGGCGAGGAGGTCGGAGGATTGGCCACAAAAGGCGCAAAAATCGGAGCGGTGGCAGGGCGTTTTAGGCGCCTATAGGCGCGCGGTGGATTGGCGTTAGGTGAGCTGAAATTTTGTTTTGCGACTTCTGCGTCTCTTTGCGGCCAATCGGTTTCAGATGTGGATCGCGGCGGCCCTGAAATCTAGCTGGGGGATGGCGGTGAGCAGGGCGCGGGTGTAGTCGTGACGGGAATACGCAAAAATCTCGTCCACCGGTCCGGTTTCGACGACCTGACCGTCCTTCATTACGAGGACGCGGTCGCTGATGCGGTGGATGACTCCAAGGTCGTGCGAGATGAAGAGGCAGGAGAGACGGAGCCGGGACTTGAGCTCGGCGAGGAGGTCGAGGACCTGGGCCTGGATCGACACGTCGAGGGCGGAGACGGGCTCGTCGCAGACGAGAATATCGGGCTCGGGGGCTAGGGCGCGGGCGATGGCGAGCCGTTGCCGCATGCCGCCGGAAAGCTCGATGGGCCGGCGGACGAGATGGGATTCGTCGAGGCGAACCCAGCGGAGGAGCTCGATGGCGCGGGCGTGGCGGGCCTGGCCTGCGAAGGGCGTGGGAGCGAAATCGAGTGCCTCGTCGAGGACGCGGGCGACGGTGTAGCGAGGATCGAAGGAGGCGAGCGGGTCTTGAAAGATCACCTGCATGCGACGGCGGGCGGCGCGGCGCTCGGCGGAAGGCAGGTGCAGCCAATCGCGACCGTGGAGGTGGACGGCGCCGGAGTCGGGCTCTTCCAAGCCGAGGACGAGCCGGAGCGTGGTTGTCTTGCCGGAGCCGGATTCGCCGACGATGCCGAGGGTTTCGCCTGGTTGGAGCGAAAAGGATACGTCGTCCACCGCGACGCGGCGCGAGCCGTCGGGCGAAGGGAAGGTTTTGCGGAGGTTTTTGACTTCGATAAGGGGCGTCGAGGAGGCGGCGGACGGGAGTGTTGTTTCCCCGTAATCGGTGGCGTCGCGCCGCGCGACGCGGCTGCCGCGTCCGTGCACGGCGGCCACGGCGTCGAGGAGCGAGCGCGTGTAGGGGTGCTTCGGCGCGCGAAGCACGGCCTCGACCGGGCCTTGTTCGACGATCAGGCCTTGGTGCATGACGGCGACGGTGTCGGCGAGGCGGGAGACGACGGCGAAGTCGTGGCTGACCACGATCATGGAGTTGTCGGCGGTGCGCAGGGAGGCGAGCAGGTCGAGGACTTGGGCCTGCACGGCGGCGTCGAGCGCGGTGGTGGGTTCATCCGCGACAAGCAGCTCCGGGCCGCAGGCGATGGCGGAGGCGATGAGCGCGCGCTGGCGCAGGCCGCCGGAAAGTTGAAACGGATACTGGCGGGCGCGCGCCTCCGGGTCGGGAATGCCGACGGCGGCGAGGAGTTGGAGAACTTTGGCGGCGCGCTCGGCGCGATTCAGCGAGGTGTGAAGCCGGAGGGATTCCGCGATCTCGGCGCCGACGAGGCGAAGAGGATCGAGCGAGCCGAGCGCATCCTGCATGACGAAGCCGATGCGACCGCCGCGCAGGGCGCGCCAGCGACGCTGGTCGTAGCGAAGGAGGTTTTCGCCGTCGAAGGAGAGGTGGTCGGCGGTGATGTGTGCCTCGGGGCCGGCGAGGCCGACGAGGCTGCGGGAGGTGACGCTTTTGCCCGAGCCGGATTCTCCGACAAGGGCGAGGCACTCGCCGCGATGGAGGGTGAGCGAGATGCCGCGGACGACCTCGGGCGCGTGGGCGGCGCCGAAGCGGACGCGGAGGTTTTTGATTTCCACGAGGGGCCTCTTGGCGGCGAGCGCCGAGGCGTGGGGACGCGAGCGCGGGGCGCGGGCGGCCTCGGGCAGGTGGGCGACCTCGGCGTCGTAGAGGGCGGCGGCGTCGCTCATGTCAGGCGAGGGGCTTGCCTTCGGTGCGGCGGATGAAGGCGCGGCCGAGGGCGGTGATGGAGAGAACGGTGAGGGTGAGGGCGGCGGCGGGCGCGGCGACGAGCCACCAGGCGTTGGCGAGGTAGTTGCGGCCGATGGCGAGCATGGAACCCCACTCGGGAGCGGGTGGCGGGGAGCCGAGGCCGAGGAAGCTGAGGGCGCCGCCGGCGGCGATTTTTCCTCCGATGCCGATCACCGCGAGGAGCAGGACGGGCTTGATGGCGTTGGGCAGGACGTGACGCCAGATGACGCCGAAGCGGCCATGCCCAAGCGTGATGGCGGACTCGACGTAACCGGAGTGGCGGATGGCGTGGACTTGGGCGCGAACGAGGCGGGCGTAGCGCGGCACGCTGGCGATGCCGACGGCGAGGATGACGTTGAACAGACCTTGTCCGAAGAGGGTGATGATAACGAGGGCGAAGAGGATGTCGGGGAAGGCGAGCAGCACGTCCACGAATCGCATGAAGGCGGCGTCGAGCCAGCGGGGGCCGAGGCCGGCAGCCAAGCCGAGCGAGACGCCCAGGGCGAGGCCGAGGGCGGTGGCGGCGAGGCCGAGGACAAAGGAGGGGCGGGCGCCGTGGACGAGGCGGACTAGGATGTCGCGGCCGTTCTCGTCGGTGCCGAGCCAGTGGGCGGCGGATGGGGCGCGGAAGGCGTCGCGCGCGCTGGCGGCGAGCGGGTCGCCGGGGACGAGGAGGCTCGGCGCGAGCGAGGCGACCGCGAGGGCGAGAACGAAAAACGCGGCGAAAACGAGGCCGGGGCGGGCGAGGGCGAAGCGAAGGGGCGCGGGGACGCGGACCGAGATCGGGAGTCTTTTCGCGGTCGAGGGCGCGGATGGGGAGCGGGGCGCCGCGCTATCCGCGGTCGAGATCGCGACGTGCGGCGAAAAGGCGCCGGACGCGGCGAAGGCGGGAACTTGATCGGGTAACAGGCTCATGCGCGTGAAACCCGAAAAGAACGGGAAAGCGGAAACAGAGAGTGGTGCGTCGGGCGTGCGGCCCGCGCGGTCGATGAAAAAGGCATGGGAACGATGCGGAGCGGAGGGGGAGGGCCGTCGTTCCTGTTCAGGAGAGGACGATCCTTCGGGCTGGTTCGCGGTGAATCGCTCTCGTGGAGGAGTGGCGAACGGGCCTCCGATCGTGCGGTCGGTCCGGGGCGCAGAAATCTCTGCGTGATTTAATCCACACTGAAATTGTATGGTATGTCAAGGGGCCGGGGGCCAGAGAACGAAAAATTATGCCCAAGCGAGCCCGGTTTTTCGGCATCAGCCGACCGCGACGGTGGATACGGCGGATTCCCCGGCGAGGCCGGCGGAGGCGAATTCGCGGTAGAGGGCGTGGTATTTGCCGCGGGCGGAGAGCAGGTCGAGGTGGGTGCCGCGTTCGACGATGCGGCCTTGGTCGAGGACGAGGATCTGGTCGGCGCGGACGATGGTGGAGAGGCGATGGGCGACGACGAAGGCGGTGCGGCCGGCGAGGAGGCGGGAGAGGGCGCGTTGGAGGCGGGCTTCCGTGGCGGGGTCCACGGCGCTGGTGGCTTCGTCGAGGATGAGGATGCGGGGATTGGCGAGGAGGGCGCGGGTAAAGCAGACGAGTTGGCGCTGGCCGAGGGAGAGGCTGGAGCCGCCTTCGCCGACTTCGGTGGCGAGGCCGTGGGGAAGGCCTTCGAGAAGGTCGAGACAGTCGAGGCGGCGGGCGGCTTCGGCGACGTCGTCGTTTGATGCGTGGGGAAGGCCGAAGCGGATGTTTTCGAGGACGGTGCCGGTGAAGAGGAAGTTGGCCTGGTGGACGATGCCGAGCTGACGACGGAGCGAGCGAGCGGTGACGGAGCGGAGTCCGCGGCCGTCGATAAGGATGTCGCCCGAGGTGGCGGGGTAGAATTTGGCCAAGAGGTTGATGATGGTGCTCTTGCCGGAGCCGGTGTGGCCGACGAGGGCGATGGTCTGGCCGGAGGCGGCGATAAGGGAGATGTCGTGGAGGACCGGGCGAACAGGGTCGTAGCCGAAGGTGACGGAGCGGAACTCCACGCGGGCGCCGAGTTCAGGCGATTTGAGATCGGCGGAGGGGGAACCGGAGCCCAGACGCGGGTCAGAGAGGTCGTTGGCGTTGGGATCGTCCTGCCACTCGGGCTGGAGGTCGACGAGGTGGAAGACGCGTTCAGCGCCGACTTGGGAGGCGAGAATCCCGGGATAGTAGCTGGCCGCGGCTTGCACCGACATGAAGAAGCTGGTCGGCAGGAAGAAAAACGCGACGAGGGCGTCGATATCGAGACCGCGAAAACCGTGGAGCGCGCCGTAGCCACCGACGATGAGGAGGGCGGCGAGGAAAAATTGTCCGGTGAGGCCGAGGAGCGGAGCGTAGAGCGCGGACTCGGTGGCGAGGCGGACGTTGTCTTCGGAGAGCCGATCCACGTGGGTGCCGAAGGCCTCGGCGCCGCGACCTTGCCGCGTGTAGCCTTGGATGACGCGGATGCCGCGCACGGACTCGGCGAGGCTGCCGGTGAGCCGGCTGCCGCTCTCGGCGGCGGCTCGCGAGAACCGATGGATGCGCGGGTGGAAGTAGCGGTTGGCCCAGAGGAGGACGGGGGCGAAGCCGAGGATGACGAGAAAGAGCGGCCAACTATACCAGGCCATCAGCGCACCGCAGATCGCGAGTTGGAGAAACTCCTGGGCGATGAAGACGACGAGCTGCACGCCGCGGCGGACGGATTCGAGGTCGCTGACGACGCGCGAGAGGATGCGCCCGAGCTTGGTCTTGTGGAAATAGCCGAGGGGCTGGCGTTGGAGATTGGAGAAAATCTGGTCGCGCAAATCGTGCACGAGGTTTTCGCCCAGGGTGTTTTGTTGGCGCTGGCGAAAGTGGGCGACGAGCGAGGTGGAGAGCGCGAGGGCGAGGTAGCCGGCCGCGCCGAGCAAGACCGAGGGATAGGAGCCGGAGGCGACGGCGCCGTTGATCACGGCGGCCAGCGCCCAGAAAAGCAGCGGGCGCTGGAAGGCGCGGATAAAGGTGCAGGCAAGGACGACGCGGCGCTGGCGGGCGTGG
>CBIHRE010000245.1:0-7376 GCA_966212385.1 uncultured Akkermansia sp.
GGGGGGGGGGGGGGCTTGGGGGCGGGGAGCCGGAGGGTTGGGCGGGGATGCTCGGCGCGGCGGGCTTAACCGGCGCGGGGGCCATGGCCTTGACGGGGGCGGAGCGGCTGCTGCAACCGATCAGGCCGATGAAAAGCAGGCCGAGAAGAAGAAGGGGGCGGGAGGCGCGGAGCATTATGGGCCGAGGCGGGAAAATCAGGGAGCGGAGTCTCCATCGGGCGGAGCCGAGGGTGTGTTGTCGTGCGGAGTGACGACGGCGGTGACGGGATGTTTCTTCACGGCGCGGTGGAGCGCGGCGGGCAGCACGAGGTAACGCCAGAGCAGGTCGAGGGCCGCGCCGAGGGCAAGGCCGGCCAGGAGGGCGCCGATGAGTAGCGCGCCAAAAAGGTGACCAAGCAGGCCGATCCAGTCACCCACGGTCATCGCTTGGCCGCGCGGGGGAAGCTGTTTGCCGAAGACGTCGTAGATGCGGTCGGCCCAGGATTTTTTGTGCGGTTTGGCGTCGGCTCCGACGGGTGCCGGCGGGGTGGGCGGAGCGTCCGTGGCGGGAAGGGGGAGAGATTCTGAGAAATCGATGTCCGCGGACTCCGCCGGGGAGGGGGAATGGGTGGAAATGCCCGTGACGTTCAGCACGAAGGCGCCGAGTTTATAGGTGCCGACGACGAAGGGAATGGAGGTGGCCGGGTTGCTGACAAACTGCAGGCCGCCCATGAGCATGAAGTTGGCGCGGAACACCAGGCATAGGACGAAGGCGATCGGCAACTGCGCTGGAATCGGGATCAGCGTGAGAATGCTCCCGAGGTAGAGCGAGGGCCGGACTTGGGCGTAACGGAAGGACCACAGGTAGTTTCGTTTGCGGGCGAACTCGGCGAAACGGCCCACCAAGGGGTAGGTGTGGAACCGCGCGCGTCGGGGCATGAAACGCAGCCAAAACTTCGCCCGGCGGATGCGGGCGAAGCGAAGCAGGCGTTGACGCTGGTGTTCGTCGTTCATCGGGGCGGATGCGGCAAGGGGCGAAAGTCGGGCAAGCGGCGCGCGAGGTAAAGCGCGGGCTCGTGAAATTCGTCCTCGGCCGGACGCGGCGATCAGCGGACGGCGACGGGGGCGAAACGTGGCGAGACGCGGCCCTGGTATTCAACGGGCTCGCTCCACATCCGGTGCGGGCGCACCCAGAGTTGCTCGTCGATCTTGCGGCCTTGTTCGTCCAGGCAGCGGTAGAGGACGTAGGGGGCGAGCTCCTCGGAGTGGCGCACGACGCCGACGACTTCGTAGAGATGGCCCTTGTAGTGCCGGTAGACGCCGGGGGCGGGAGTGGAGGGGAGGGGATCGAGCGGGTCGCCGCGTGACATGGGCTCCGCTATGGCGAAGCGGATTTGGGATGGAAGTTTATGTTTTGGCGGCTGGCATGGGCGTATGGGCCCGAATCCGCGAGCCGACGACGCTCCCGAGACCCCGCCCGGCCTGATCGAGCCGGCGGCGGCGGAGGCGCGGCGTTTTTTTCGGCCGGGTGCGCGCCGGGGCGGCGCGGGCGGCCGCGGTTGGCGGGTGGTCGGCGGCGGCTGGGAGGCGCTGGCGGCGGGCAGCTACGCGCAGCGCCGCGATTTTCCGTATTGGGAGATAGAATACATCGTCGGCGGCCGGGGCCAGGCGGAGGTGGCGGGGCGGCGCGAGGCGCTGGCCTCCGGGGCCGCCTACGCGATCGGACCGGAGACGCGACGCGGGCGCCGGAGCGACGCGCGGCGCCCGCTGCGTCGCTACTACCTGTGGCTGGACGGCGCGGGCGCGGAGGCGGCGCTGGCGGAGATCGGGCTGGCGGATGGCCGGGTGCGAATGATCGAGGCCCCGGGAGAGGTCCGTGAGGCCTTCGAGTGGATTTTACGCGAAGGCGCGCGGTCGGGCGAGGCGGCGGAGGCGGCCCTGGGTCATCTGGCGCGGATTTTGTTGCTCAAACTCTCCGCGGCGAGCGGCGCGCCGGCGGTGGCGGGGCCGGGCGGGGCGGACGCGGGCGACGACTCGGCGAGAAGCAGCTTCGAGCGCTGCCGGGCCTTGGTCGACGCGGAGGCGGCGCGCTTGAAAAGCACGGCCGAGATCGCCGCGGCGGCGGGGCTGCGCAGCGAGACGGTGTGCAGGCTTTTCAAGCGATTCCTCGGCTCGACGCCGGGGGACTACCTGCGGGGCCGGCGTGTGCGCCTCGCGGCGGAGCGGCTGCGCGAGCCGGGGGCGCGGGTGAAGGAGGTGGCGGCGGCGCTGGGCTTCGCGGACGCGTTTCATTTTTCGCGCGTGTTTCGGGCCGAGACGGGGATGACGCCGCGCGCGTGGCGGGCGTCGGGGCGCGAGTGAGGGGGCCGGAGGGAAGCGGGCTCAGCGGCTCCTTGAAAAGGCCGCGGCGCGCCCCAGGCGGTGTTGCACGGGCCGGAGCTGGTCGGGAGTGAGGGGAGGCAGCTCGGGCAGCTCGGTCGCGCGGACGTCGCCAAGCAGGCGGGCGGCGAGGGCGCGGGCCTCGTCCCAGCGCGCGCGAAGGGGCGCGGTCGCGAAGGGCAGTCTTTCGTCGAGGGGATCGGCGGCGGCGAGGCCGCGCAGGAAACTGCGCCACTCGGTGAGCAGGCGGTCGATGTCTCCCCGGCCGGCCTGGGCCATTTCGTCGGCGAGGGTGTGCGCGAGCGCGCCGCGCGAGGCGGTGCCCTCGACCACGGCTTGGACGATCTCGCTGGCGCCGTAGCCGTAGGCGGGAGGCAGGCCTTCCTCGAGATAGCCTTCGACGGTGAGCCGGCGGTAGGTTTTTTCGCAGACGGCGGCGAGGCGTCCGAGACGGCGCGGGTTGGTGCCGGAGAAGCGGTCGCCGGCGAAGAGATTGGCGCAGTCGAAGAGCAGGTGGTCGACCGGATAGCGACGGTCCTCGAGGCCGGCGGCGAGGGCGAGACCTTCGGGACCGAGAAAAACGGAGACGATCGCGCCGCGGGCGGTGAGGCGCAGGGCCTTGTCGAGCACGCCGACGCGGTTCCATTCCCAAAGCGGCGTGGGGTCGGCGGAGAGCGCGAGGCATTCGGGGCGGAGCGCGCAGGTTCGGCAAGCGGGGAAAGGCTCACGCTTGCGGCGGACGAGGCGGGCACGGCCGGTGTCCGTGAGCAATCCGCAGGGAATGGCGGAGGACGCGTGCAGCGAGGTGAGCTCGGCGCCGAGGCGGAGCGGCGCCTCGGTGAAGAAGCGCGTGGCGGCGTCCTGCGCGAAGGAGAGCGCGGATTCGCCGGGGGCGAGACGCCGGAGCAATGCGGCCCAGGGGAGCGGCGCGGCGCGCTTGAGGCGAAGGGGCGAAGCGCGGCGCAGGCGCGGGGTGCGGCCGGAGACGAGCATGTAGCCGGTCTCGTCGAGACCGCGGCGGCCGGCGCGGCCGATCATCTGGAGGAGCTCGTGCGGGGCGATGTCGCGCTCGACGGCGCCGACGCGGTAGCTCGCGGCGGTGAGCATGACGGAGCGGAGGGAAAAATTGATTCCGGCGGCGAGGCCGAGGGTGGCGACGACGGCGCGGAGTTGGCCGGCCTTGGCGAGCGGCTCCACGAGACCGGCGCGTTGCGCGTAACTCAGGCCGCTATGATGATAGGCGACGCGGCGCTGGAGGAGCCTGGCGAGGACGGGGCCGGCCATCGATTCCTGTTCGGGCGTGAGCGGGAGCGGATCGGCGAGCGGGAGCTCGCGGGCGAACTGACGGGCCAGGCGCTCGGCATCGGCGCGGTGCGGGGCGAAGACGAGCACGGGGGCGAGGCCCTCGCGGAGCGCGCCCGCCACGCGACGCGACCAGAAGCCCTCGATCTCGCGAGGCAGGCCTTGGACAAGATCGTCGATCTCGACTTCCTCGAGCGGAACGGGGCGCGTGGCGGTGCGGACGACCTCGACGCGGCGGCCGAGACGCGCGAGCCAGACGGCGACATCTTCGGGATTGGCGACGGAGCCGGAGAGGAGGAGCAGTTGCACCGAGGCGGGCAGGGTGGCGAGGACGCCTTCGTAGTGGTTGCCTCGCGCCGGGTCGCCGAGCCATTGGTATTCGTCGACGACGAGGAGCCCCGGGAGCGAGGAGGACGCGCGGAGGAGGGCGCCCTGCGCGGCCTCGAGCGTGGCGACGACGACCGGGGCGTGCGGCGAGACGGAGAGGTCGCCGGTGGTGATGCCGACGCGCCAGCCTCGGGCGCGCCATTCGGCGTATTTATCGTTGGCGAGGGCGCGGGTCGGAACGGTGAACACGGCGCGGCGGGCGAAGTTGCCCTGCTCGACGAAGCGCTCGAAGACGTGGGTTTTGCCCGAGCCGGTGGGGGCGTCGACGATGACGTCGCGGCCGGCCTGAAGCGCGTTCACGGCTTCGCGCTGCCAGGCGTCCGGCAGCATGAGCGTTTGCAGGCCTTGAAGATCGCCGAGGCGCATGGGCGGCGCACCGTAGGGTGCGGGGCGTGGCGGTCAAACGCGGGCGGCGCTCACTTGGCGGGCTTTTTCGTCTTGGCGGCGGGCGCCGAGGGGCTGGCGGCGGGAGCGGGCGCGGTGTTGTAGCGATTTTGGGTCTCGGCCACGGCCTGCACATAGGACGGCACGGGCTGGACGCTCACGGGAAAGGCGAACCAACCGTGTTCGCGGTAAAACTGGAGGCCGGCCTCGACCAAGCCACGGATGAAGTCGGGCGGGGGGATGCGATGCTTTTCCTCGATGGAGCGAAGGGCGTCTCTCCACTCGGGGGCAATACGCACGCTGACTTGGTCGCTGAGCTTGGGCACGCAGCAGAAATGTGTCGTGAGACGGGCGATGAAAGCTCCGATATTGACTGTTTGGTAGGCAAAGACACCTATGCATGCAAAAGATGCGGAACGGGCGTCCGCGTCGGACGGACAAAGACTTTTAAAAATGAAACAACGGGTGCTTTTGGTGGACGATGACTTGCACGTGAGGTCCTTCATGGACGAGGCGCTGCATTTTCTGGGATTCGACGTGGTGGTCGCGGAGGCGGCGCAGGACGCCTTGGCGCGTTTGGACGAGGCGCGCTTCGACGTGGTGATGACAGACCACCGGATGCCGGGATCGGAGGGGCTCGATCTGGTGAGATCGCTGCGCTGCCGCGGGTTTTCGGGGCGGATCTTCGTGGTGTCGGGCGTCCTCACCCACGTCGAGCGGCTCGCGTATGAAGCGCTGCGGGTCGACGGGATCGCGAACAAGCCCCTGACGCTGCTCGAGCTGAATCGGCTGATGCGTCCGCCGGGAGCGGCCCGGCCGAGCGCGGCCTAGGCGCACCGCCGCGATTGCGGCTCAGGCGCGGGCGGCGTCGGACCGTCCGGAGCGGCGAAGCGAGAGCGGCAGGAGGATGGCGAGGCCGGCGGCGAAGAAGGCGGCGTTTATGAGGATGCCTTGGCGGACGTCGGTGACCGCGGAGATCCAGCCGAACACGAGCGGGCCGACGATGCCCGCGAGTTTTCCGAAGAAGCCCCAATAACCGAAAAATTCTCCCGCGCGGCCGGGAGGAGTGAGCGTGGCCACGACGGCTCGGCCGGCGGACTGCAGCGAGCCCATGGCGGCGCCGGCGATGACGCCGATCGCGTAGAACTCCGTTTTCGTCTGGCAACGCCAAGCCCAGACGCAGACCACGATCCATTGCACGAGCGAGAGGACGAGGGCGGTCTTGGAGCCTATTTTATCCTGAAGAAAACCGAAGCCGAGGGCGCCGGCGACCCCGGCGAGTTGCAGCACGATGAACAGACCGATGATCTCGGACTGGCTCATGCCAAGCGCCTTGGTCGCGTAGACGGCGGCGAAGGCGACGACGGCGGCAAGCCCGGCGAGGAAGAGCGTCATGGCGGCGAAGAATATCGCCAAGGTGCGATGGCGCGGCAGCTCGTGGCGCATCTGGAGGAGCTGGGCGAAGGCGAGCCCGGCGTAGCTTTCGCCGGCCGCGAGGCTGCGCGGGCGGGCGCGCTCGCGGAGGAGGACCTGGGTGGGCAGGCTTGCCAGGAAAAAGAAGGCGCCCGTCATCAGGAAAGTCCATGGGACAGGCCAGCCGAGGCCCTTGAGCATCACCAGCGCGAGCACGAGGCTGAACAACCCCCCGAAGTAGCCGAAGCTCCATCCATAGCCGGAGATGCGGCCGGCGGTTTCCGGTGTGCTGATTTCCGGCAGGAAGGCGGAGCAGAGATTTTCGCTGAGCGAGAAAGCGAGGTTGGCGATGATCACGAGGCCGAGGGCGAGGGCGATTTCTCCGGGGCCGACGAAGAACAGGGCGGCGGTGCCGGCCGAGCAGACAAGCGCGGTAGCAAGGAGGAAGCGCTTTTTGCGAGCGGTGAGGTCGGCGATGGCGCCGATGATCGGCGCGAGAAGGATCGCGCAAAGCTGGGAAACCGCGAGCGCGGTGCCCCACCATCCCTCGGCGTGTTCGTCTCCCGCGGCGACGACCTGGGTGAAATACACGGCGTAAACGACCGTGATGATGATCGTGGTGAAGGCGGAGTTCGCGAAGTCGAAGCAGCACCAGCCGAAAATCTCGCGTCGGGTGACGGCCGGGTAATCGGTCGTCTGGTCCGGGTTTGCGGCGGAGTCGGCTGCAGGGGCGCTCATGGCGGCAGGGGAGCGGGCGCGCAGTTGGCTGGCAAATGTTCTCGTGGAGAAGGCGTGTGTGGGGCCGGGGTGGGGGCGGAGCAGGGGATTGCAAAATCGCCCTTGATTCGCGCGGAAGCGGCGGGCAAGTTCCGCCTTCCCCGATAGCCGGACGCCTAGCTCAGTTGGTTAGAGCACATCCTTCACACGGATGGGGTCACAGGTTCGAGTCCTGTGGCGTCCACCATTTTATGTAAGCCAACCCCCGTGGAGGGTTTGGGCTTCTTGGAACTGTGAATGTGGTTAGTGGCGACAAGTCCGTCGAAAATCGAGAAATCCGACGACGTAGGCGATAGGGATTTCTCATTCTACACGAGCTGCACTCGCACCACGATCAGGCGAGCGACGACCATGCCCAGACCAATTTAGTCCAGCGGGCAGGAGGTCGGCTTGGGGATGCGACTCTTCACCGGGGGCTTGGGATAATACTGGGTGTTCAGTTGCACGCTCTTCGCCACCTTCGTGCCGGCAATGAGGGCGATCAGCTTGAGCGCCTCGTCGAGGCCGGAGGAAATGCCGCCACCCGTGACAACGTAGCGCCAGCCGCCCTTGGCACCCTTGAAGCGGTTCACCTGATAACGCGGGTAGCCGGGGACCACCTTGATCTTTTTGTAGCGTTTCAGGCAGGGCAGGAAGGCCCAGTGCGTGGTCGCCTTGTAGCCGTCGAGCAGGCCGGCGCTGGCCAGCAGGAGCGCGCCTTCGCAGACCGAGGTGACGTAGGTGGCGTCCTTGGCGCGCGATTTAAGAAAACTCAG
>CBIHRE010000246.1:0-7360 GCA_966212385.1 uncultured Akkermansia sp.
CCCGTTCCCCCCCCCGGCCCCAGCCCGCGTGCGAAGACGGCGCCCTGCCGCCCCGCCTCCGCCCGATCCTCGCGCAACCTCTCGGCCTCCTCGGAGCCCACGCCGCCGACGCCGCCCGCGGCCCGATTCTCCGCGACGGCAAACTCGCGGATTTCGCCGCCGGATGGTGGAGCGCGCCGGCCTGCGACGCCTGGATCGACGCCATCCGCCAGCTCGACCGGCTCGAGGACGCGAGCATCGAGACCGCCGCGGCCCGCCTCGCCGCCCTGCCGGGCTTCGCGCCCACGCTCCACCACATCCTCGTTCGCAGCGAACTGGCCCGGACCCACGAGCTCGCCGGGCTCCGTCCGGAGACGATCGCGGAGAAATTTGGCGTCGCCAAAACGACGATCCTCGCGATCGCCGCGCTCCTCGCCCGCACGCCCGCGAAAAGCCCTCTCTCGCTCCAGGACTTCCGCACCCACGCCATCGCCGCCATGCTGCTCGGCTTCGAGCTGGGGCGTTTCCTGCGCGTCACCCACCCCCAACGCGTGGCCGGCGCCGCCATCGCCCGCGACCTCGGTTTTTGGATCCGGGCCAACGCGTCCCCCGTTTCCGCCGCGCTCCTGCTCGCACGCGCGGCCCATCTCGCCTCGCTCGAACAGGCCGAGACGGAAATCCTCGGAGGCGGCATCCGCCTCGCCGCCGCTGCCTGGTCGCGCGCGGCCGGCCTGCCCGCCCTTTACGCCGACTCGGCGGCCGACTCGGACACGCCCGAAGACTCGCGCGTCACCCTGCTCATCGTCCGCCTCGCCGAATCGATCGTCGCGCCGCTGCTCGGCGGCCCGCCCGAAATCATCGCGACCCTGCGCGCCGAGCTGGCGCGCCCCGACCACGCGACTTGGTCCGGCTTGGAGCGCCTCGGGATCAAGCCGCCCGTCGACCTCGGGGAGGCCGCCGACCTCGTCCTCACCCTCGCCCGCTCCGCCGCCTGGACCGCCGGAGAAATCGTCCACCCGCGCTGAACGCGCCCGTGCCCGGCGCTTCCCCGCCCACGCCCGCGCCTCCCGCTTTAGGCCTCGGACGCCTCTCGCGCCTCCGTCCCCGCCCCCGCCGCGGACGCGAACCAGCGCTCCTTCCAGCTCCGAAGCGTCTCCACAAAACCCGCCAAGCCCGTGGGCTTCACCACATAGTCGCTCGCCCCGAGACGCATGGCGTCGCTCCGATCGCGCTCCTGGTTGGACAAGCTGAGAATCAGCACCGGCAACGAGGCGAAACGCGGCTGCGCCCGCACCCAGCTCAACACCTCCAACCCGGTGCAGCCCGGCATCGAAAGATCGAGGAGCACAAGCGTCGGGAAAGGATGGCTCTCCCGGTCCGCGTAGCGACCGGAGCCGGCGAGATACTCCTTCGCCTCGTGCCCGTCCTCGACCACGCGCAGCGTCGGCTCGAGCCCCGCGCGTTTCCAACACGCATGCATGAGAAGGGCGTCGTTCTCGTCGTTTTCCGCGTAGAGCACGAGCGGGCGTCGGAGGCTGTCGGGCTGGGTCATGAAGCAAGGGTGAGTTCGAGGTGGAATCGGCTGCCCTTGCCGGGCTCGGAACTGAAATCCACGGAGCCGCCCATGCGTTCCATCGCGCGGCGCACCACCGCGAGCCCGATGCCGGTGCCCTCGTATCCTCGGTGGAAACGCTCGAATATGCCAAAGATCTTCCCACGCGCCTCGGGCGCGATGCCGATGCCGTTGTCGACGACCACAAGACGCGCGCGGCCCTCCCCCGTCTCCGCCGAGACCTCGACGCGCGGCCGCGTCCCCGGCGCGACGAATTTCACCGCGTTGGACATCAGGTTCGAGACGCACTGCATCAGCGCCGCCTCGTTGCCGAGCACGCGCGGGAAAGGCCCGCGCAAAACCACGTCGGCGTGCGTCTGGTGAAACTGCGGGTAGCTTTCCACGATCCCCGCGACCAGCGCGCCGAGATCGACCGGCACCATCGGCAGCTCCGTCCGCGAGACGCGGCTGTAGACGAGCACGTCCTGCGTCAGACGATCCATGCGCCGCGAGGCCGCGATGATGCGACGCAGATAATCGCGCCCTTCCGGCCCGATGCGATCGCCCCATTCCTCCTCCAGCAATTCTCCAAAACCCGTCATCGCCCGCAGCGGCGCGCGCAGATCGTGCGAGATGCTGTAGGAAAAACTCTCCAGCTCCGCGACGGTCTCCTGCAAACGCGCCGTGCGCTCGGCCACCAAGCGCTCCAATTCGACGCGTCGCTCCGCGAGCGTCTGCCGGATCTTCGCCTCCGCCGCGGCGACCGCGCGCTCGCTGCGTGAGCGCTCCACCAAGGGCCAGACGCGCGCGAGCACCGTCTCGGCCAAGGCGAGCTCCGCCGCATGCCATATCCTGGGCTGCGCCGACACGAGACGCAGCGAGGCGATCCATCGCCCGTCGCGCGAGAAAGGCGCGATCGCCCAGGCCCCCACGCCCGCCGCGAAGCTCGCCGCGGCCGGGCCGGACGCCAGGCGCCGCGAGTCGTCGAGCTGCGCCACGCGCTGCCCGCCGGCCCTGGCCAGCTCGTCGGGCGTCCAGGCCGACGAGATCGATCCCGGGTCCCGCAGAAGCGTGTTTTCCGCCCGCCAGCGATGTTCGCACTCCGCGGGCCGGCCCGTGAGATCCATCGTGAAGAAGGCGCATTCGTCCACCTGCAGGTAGGAGCCGAGCGCGGAAGCCCCCGCCTCCAAAATCGAGGCCGGATCGGAGAGCAGCGAGAGCGCCTCGTTGAGCGAGCTCCGAAAGCGCGCGTTCAGCTCCGAACGCTTGCGCTCGTCGATGTCCACCTGGATCCCGGCGAGCCGGCGAGGGCGGCCGTTGGGCCCGAAGGCGCAGCGCCATTTGCCCTCGAACCAGCGGCGCGTGCCGTTGGGCATGAGAATCCGGAATTCGTAGCCGACCTCCTCCGTGCGCTGCTCGAAGCATGCGCGCAACATCGCCTCCAGCCCGGCCGCGTCCTCCGGAACGATGCGCTGCAACCAGGCGCGGTAGGTTTTCTCGAAGGCTCCCGGCGCAAGCCCGTAAAGGGCCTCCAGCTCCGGCGAACACATCACCTGGCCCGTCGGGATGTCCCATTCGAAGGTGCCGATGCGCCCCGCGTGCAGCGCCATCTCCAGATGGCGGCGGCTGCGCTCCAGTTCCTCCCGCTCCTCGCGCTCGTCCGTGATGTCGATGACCGAGCCGACGCAGCCGGCGAAACGGCCTTGGAGGAAACGCGGCGTCACCGTGTCGAGCATCCAGCGGTAGACGCCGTCGTGGCGACGCAGACGGTAGCCCAGGCGCCCGCCGCGCTGCTCGTGCATGATCTCCTCGAAATCGCGCCTCAGCTTGGGCTGGTCCGCGGGATGCACCGCGTCCATCCAGCCTTGGCCGAGCGCATGCGCCGGGCTCTGGCCGGTGAACTCGAACCAGCGCTCGTTGAGAAAAGAGCAGCGGCCGTCCGCCTCGCTCAGCCAGAAGATCAGCGGCGAATGCGCCGCCACGTGGCGGAAGCGCTCCTCGCTCTCGCGCACCCGCGCCTCGGCGTCGCGTCGCACGCTCACGTAGGCCAGATGCGCGCGCACGCGGGCGACGAGCTCGCGCGCCGAAAGCGGCTTCAGGCAGAAATCGTCCGCGAGCGCGTCCTCCGCCTGCGCCTCCCCGGCGGGCTCGTCCTCGTCGCCGAAAAGCATGACCGGCATCGCGCGCGTGCGGGCGTCGGCGCGCAGCCGTTGCAGCCAGCTGCGACCGCCGACGCGCGGCAGGGAGGCGGACGCCAGCACGAGCTCTGCCGGCCGCTCGCGCAGCAGCGCCAGCGCCACCTCGCCGTCCTCGATCGCCGCGACCTCGCAATGCGCCGAGAGCACGCCGCGCGCGAAAGCGGCGAAGCCCGCGTCGGCGTCGACGAGGCAGACGCGGGCGCGGCGTCCGTCGGAGGCGGACTCCGCGGCGGCGCCGGCGCGCGGGGCTTCGGAGACGACGGGGGACATGGCGGAACGACGCGGCAAGCTCAGACCTTCATGCGCACGGAGCCCGGGGGAGGCTCGTTGAGGACCGCCCAGAAGACGCCCAGATCGCGGATCGCCTCCAGGAACTCGACGAACTCGATCGGCTTCACGACGTAGGCGTTGACGCCCAGCGCGTAGCTGCGGGCCACGTCGGTCTGCTCGCGCGAGGCGGTGAGCATGACGACGGGCAGCTGCTCCAGCTCGGGCTCCTTGCGGATGAGATTGAGCAGCTCCACGCCGTCGATTTTCGGCAGCTTGAGGTCGAGCAACACGACGGCGGGATTGCCCTTCGCGCGATCGACGAAGCGGCCCTGACGGGTGAGGTAGTGCCAGGCCTCCTCGCCGTCGCGCGCGACCACGACCTCGTTGGCGAGTCGGGTGCGGGCGAGCGCCCGGAGGGAGAGGTCGAGGTCGCGGGGGTTGTCCTCCACGAGCAGAATCGGTTTAAGCATACAAGGGATTGGTCGGTGAGGGAACTTTGGGAAGGGAGAAGGAAAAGGTGGCGCCCTCGTCGACACGGCCCGCCGCCCAAGTGCGTCCGCCATGGCGCCCGACGATGCGGCGCACGCTCGCCAGTCCGATGCCGCTGCCCTCGAACTGCTCCCAGGCGTGCAGGCGTTGGAACATGCCGAAAAGCTTGCCCGCGTAGGCGCCGTCGAAACCCACGCCGTTGTCGCGCACGTGGACCACGTGCTCGGTCGCGGTCGCCTCGGCCCACACCTCGATCCGGGCGCTCTCGCGCGGACGCGTGAACTTCACCGCGTTCTCGAGGAGGTTCTGCATCACGCGAAAGAGCATGCCCTGATCCGCCTCCACGCGCGGCAAGGGGCCTATCTCCCAAACGACGCGGCGGGATGCGTCGACCTTCAGGCAGCGGATCACCTCGCGCACCATCTCGCCGAGCTCGACGGTGGTCATGGCCAGGACGGCGCGGCCCATGCGCGAAAAGCCGAGGATGTTGTCGACGAGCCGCCCGGCGTAGCCCGCGCCCTCGAGCACGTAATCGAGAAACTGGCGTCCCTCCGCATCGAGCTGGGCGGATTTCTCCGCCTTCAGGAGCTCGGCGTAGCCGCGGATGTGGCGAAACGGCGCGCGCAGATCGTGCGACACCGTGTAGGAAAAGTTCTCCAGCTCGCGGTTCGTGCGCGCCAGCTCCTCGTTGAGCTGGGCCATGCGCTCCGCTCCGCGCAGGACGATGTCGACCACCGCGACGCGAAACTCCCGCGCCACCTCGATCTCCGGCCCCAGCCAGGGGCGGGAGCGCCCGCGCACGTGCTCGCGCCACCGCTCGAAGCTCTTGCGCGGATGCAGGCGGGCGGGCTCCCCCGCCGCGTCGGGACTCACGGTCTTGTGCGGATCGCCGCCCCAGGTGACCGCCTCGACGACCTCGCGACGAAACCACAACACCCAGCTGCGACCGCGACGCGACGCGGAGATCGCGAGCAAGCCGCTCGCCTCCTTCGCGTAGTCGCGCGCCGGCGGAAACTCGTCCCCGAGCGCGGAGATCGCCACGAGCTGATCTCCTCCCCGGCTTTCCAACCAGTCGGCCAGCGCGCGCACGCCCGCCGCATCCGGCGCGGAGCCGTAGATCGCCACCTCGTCCTGCTCGATCACGGCCGCGCCGTCGGCCGCGACCAGACGCAACAAGTCGTCCCGGCAGGCCTCGATCCCCTCCGCCAGCCGCTCGTGCGCCGCCAAGGTCGCCACCATCGGCGTGAGCGTCGCCTGCAAGCGCATGCGGTGCGTCAGCGCTTCGGCCTGCTCGCGCACCGAAAGCTGCAAGGACAAGACCTGCCCGAGCAACGCGCAGGCCGTGCGCACGCCAAAAGGCACGGAACGCGGCTCGCGGTTGTGGCAGGAGACGAGGCCCCAGAGCCGTCCTTCGCGAATCAGCGAGATCGAGAAGGAGGCCCCCGTGCCCATGTTGCGCATGTATTCCCGATGCACCGGCGACACGCTGCGAAGCGTCGACAGGCTGAGATCAAGCGGGAGGGCATCCTCGCCGGACGCGCCGATCAAACGCACCGGCTGATAATCGGCCCGCGCGATCAGCCTGAGCCGGTTCAACCGATACAGATCGCGAGCCTGCCGCGGGATATCGGAAGCCGGAAAATGCAAATCGAGATAGGACGGCAGGACTTCGTTGCGGTCCTCCGCCACCACCCGTCCGTGCCAGTCCGGATCGAAGCGATACACGAGCACGCGATCAAAGCCCGTCAGACGTCGCGTCTCGCGCGCCGTCAGCCTCAACAAGTCTTCCACGCCGCCGACCGTCTCCACCTGCCTCAACAGGTCGTCGATCTGCGGCATGGCCCCGGCGGGGTTGAAGTTTTCGTCCGGCGGGAGCAACTCGCCCTCCACAAAGACATGCCCGGCGTGCCGGTGGCCGAGCACGACGAAGGCGCGTCCCGGCTTCGTCCCGTCCGCGACCCAGCGGTCGATGAAGATCGCGCGCTTCGAAAATTGCGGATCCACCGCGGCGGCCCGGATCGCCCGGGCAAGCTCCCCGCCCAAAACCGAGTCGAGACCGCGGCCAAGCGCCTCGCGCGCCTCGCGGCCGATCATTTCGGCCAGATTCTCGCTGGCCGCCACGACGGTCCCGCCCGCCTCGTCGACGGCCAGCAGGAAGCCGTGCGGCTGGATGGCGCCCGCCAGATGAATCGGCTCCCGGTCGCAAAGCCCCAGATCGGCCGCGGACTCCTCCGGAGGAATGCCGCTCACAATGCGCGCCCTCCCGAGGCCGCGCTCATCCAGACCGCCAGCTTTTCAAAGGTATCCCGCGCGGCCGCGATGATCTTCGAGTCGTTCTCCGATGAGGAATGCCGCAACAACTCCTTGCGAAAGTCCTGCCATTTCGCCCCCACTTCGGCACCGTAGCTCTGGAAGTAACGGCCGCACAGCTCGACGTCCAAACCCAGCCGTTCGCGCAAATGCCGCGCGATCAGCTGCCCGCCGAGGGTGGAACCCTCGAGCACGTAGCACGCGCCAAGCAACTCGAGCCGCGACGCCCCTCCCGGCAAATCCTCGCAACGAGGCAGCGCGGCGATCCGCGCCGCGTCCCAACCCAGCTCCCGAAGGTCCGAACGCAGCCACTCGGTCTTGCCGCGCCCCTCTCGCAAAAAGTCGTCCGGCCCCAAGGTCTCCGCCATCCGTGCCTCCCACGGCTCCACAAAGCCAAGAAAGAGCCCGAGCTGCGCCTCATAAGCCTCGCGCGTCTCCGGCAAGCCATTCAGCCCCTCCAAGCGGGAATGGGAGGATCGGGTGTCGGATTTGAGT
Organism: uncultured Akkermansia sp.; assembly: GCA_966212385.1. Lineage (GTDB taxonomy): Bacteria > Verrucomicrobiota > Verrucomicrobiia > Opitutales > Opitutaceae > IMCC26134_A. The sequence goes on from CBIHRE010000246.1 coordinate 7,294, forward strand.
TTCTGGAGGAGCATGGGACCCGACGCCCGCAGATGGCTTGCGACGGAAAAACGCGGAGCTTGCAGAG
>CBIHRE010000247.1:0-7301 GCA_966212385.1 uncultured Akkermansia sp.
ATGCCGGCGAGGCGGACCTCGTCGAGGACCTTGATGACGTTGCCGTATCTGGCGCGGTCGTCACCGGAGACGAGCACGCGGGGGCCGGCGGTGTTGGCTTTGTAGTTGGCGAGTCGCGGGGCGACTTCGGAGAGGGAGATCGGCTCCTTGTTCCAAAAGGCCGAGTCGCCCTCGGAGAGCTGGATGACGACGGAGGTGTCCTCCTGCACCCGGACGGGGGCGGCGCTGGCCTGCGGGAGGTTCACCGGAACGGCCTGGATCTTGTTCAGCGAGAGTGTGAACAAGACGAAGGTCGCGAGCAGGAAGAAGATCACGTCGATCAGCGGAATGATCTCGATGCGCGCCTTCTTGGCGGGCGCGAGTTGGATGGGACTGCCGAAAATCGAAGACATGGGAGCGGGGATCTGGGAGCGAGGGGCCGGGGTTGACGCTCAGCTTGCGGGACGGATGCGGGTCTCGATTAGGACCTTGGTTAGGCCGGCCTTGCGGACCTCGTCCACGACGTAGCGGACCTGCTGGAAGAGGGCGTTCTCGTCGCCGTTGATGAGGACTTTGCCGTCGGGCTGGGCCTGCTTGTAGGCTTGGAGACGCACGATGAACTGATCGAGGGTGATAAGCTCCTTGTCCCAGCCGAGCGTGCCGTCGTCTCGGATGGAAAGCATGACGGAGTTGCCCGGATCGCGCGCGGCGCTGGTCTGCGTGGAGGGCAAGGCGACGGAGAGTCCTCCGCTTTTGTTCAGCGAAAGGGTGAAGAGGACGAAGGTGGCGAGCAGGAAGAAGATCACATCGATCAAGGGAATGATCTCGATGCGGGCCTTCTTGGCTCCGCCCACCCCGCGGCCTCCGGATGAACCGGCCATAAGAGGAGAGGTTGAGTTTGGTTATGCCGACGCGCCTTGTCTCCCCGCCCGCCTAGGAAACGGCGGCGCAGGGAACGAACGAGGCGCGAGGGCGAAACGGTGACGAGGGCCGGCTCAGGCGCGGGCCAGCTCGGCCCGAGGCTCCACGCGCTCGGCCTCGTGCTTTTTCAGCGTCAGCTCAAGAGCGTTCGCGGCGTCGGTGAGATTGTGCCGGGCTTCTTCGACGCGGGAATTGAGGATGTTGTAGGGAAGCAGTCCGATGATGGCGATGAGCAGACCGGCCGCCGTGGCGATGAGCGCCTCGCCGACACCGCCGGTGATCTTGCCGGCGTTGGCGGCAATGTCGCCGTCGCCGAGAGCGCCGAAGGTGTTCATCATCCCGAGCACGGTGCCGAGCAGACCGAGGAGCGGGGAGATGGTGATGCATGTATCCAGGACAGCGATACCGCGCTGGAAGCGGTTGAGTTCCTGATTGGCCGCCCGGGTGAAGGCGTTGCTGAGCGAGTGGTCCTTGTGCGAGAGGGCGTAGACCAGCACGCGAGCGACGTAATCGCGACTCGGCTGACCAAGTCGGATGGCCGCTTCGGAGTCGCCGCGCTCGACCTTTTCAAGGATCTGCTCGACGACGGCTGGCTCGCGTTGACGAGACTCGGAAAACAAGAACGTGGCTCGTTCCACAACCGCGGTAACGGCGACGAACGAAACGAGCAGGATGGGCCACATGATCCAACCTCCGTGGACGAAGAGTTCCATCGGCGACTGGCCCATGACAAAGGCGAGAGGAAGAGAAGATATCATGACGGGAGATGAATGGAGGGATGAAGGATTTGCCCGCTGCCGATCATGAAGCCCGATCACGTGATCTAGGCGCTTTCTGAACCGGAATCCGCCGGCTCGATGGAAATCGTCGCCGACAAAGCAAGGGCGCTGTGCGCGTGCCTGCACCAGTCGGCTGGTAGCCTAACACGGCGATCAGAAAGGCGCTTAATCCCCATAAAGTCAATATGGTTTAAGAAAAATCACACTCCCGCATTATCTATAGTCTTTTTCCCTATATCTCAGATTCTTACGCAGGATAAATCGAAACAAATTCTTTACCACACTTATTTAGTATGGTTTAAACTTGCCATTTTAGTGCCGTTTGCCTGCGTCACCACGCACCCAACAGCTATCCATGAACACCACTTCCCAAGAAACCGAACTAGGCAACGCGACGACCCCGCAACCCGAGTGGCTGAAAATCGTTCATCATAAGGTAGACGGCCTCCGCTTCGGCGTCCTCCACATCGTCGTCCACGACGGGAAGGTCACCCAACTCGAGCGGACGGAAAAAATACGCCTCCCGTAGGTCGCCAACGAAGCCCGACAACTCAGTCCCTCGCCTCTCCCCCCAGCCCAAACATCCCCGCCTTCCCTCCTTATGGCCCGCATCTACGACAACATCACCGAAACCATCGGCAACACGCCCTTGGTCCGCCTCAATCGCACCGCCGCCGTCCACGGCGCCAAAGCGGATATTCTGCTCAAGCTGGAGTTCTTCAATCCGCTCTCGAGCGTGAAAGACCGCATCGGCTTCGCCATGATCGACGAAGCCCTGAGGGCCGGACGCATCACGCAGAGCACCATCCTGATCGAGCCAACCTCCGGCAACACCGGCATCGCGCTCGCCTTCGTCGCGGCGGCCAAGGGCCTGAAGCTGATCCTCACCATGCCCGAGACGATGTCGCTCGAACGTCGCAAGCTGCTGAAGATTCTTGGCGCGAAACTCGTTCTCACCGAAGGCCCCAAAGGCATGAAGGGAGCAATCGCCAAGGCGGAAGAGCTCCAAGCGAAGATCCCGAACAGCGTCATTCTTCAGCAATTCGCCAACCCGGACAATCCCGCCATCCACCGCAAGTCCACGGCGGAGGAAATCTGGCGCGATACCGACGGCACCGTCGACATCGTCGTGGCCGGCGTCGGAACCGGCGGCACGATCACGGGTGTGGGCGAGGTCCTCAAGGCGCGGAAACCCGGCGTGAAGATTGTCGCGGTCGAGCCCGCCGCCTCTCCCGTCCTCTCAGGCGGGCAGCCAGGGCCCCACAAACTTCAGGGCATCGGCGCCGGCTTTGTGCCGCCAGTCCTCAACACCAAGATCGTCGATGAAATAATCCAAGTGAAGGAGGCCGACTCCGGTGCCATCTCCAAACAGGTGAATACCCTCGACGGCATTCCCATCGGTATCAGCTCTGGCGCCATCACCTGGGCCGCGATCGAGTTGGCGAAACGTCCGGAGAACGAAGGCAAACGCATCGTCGCGGTGATTCCGTCCTCCTCCGAGCGCTACCTTTCCACCTGGCTCTTTTCGGACATCAGCGCGGAAAGCGACGACCTCGCGGATATACTCCAGCCGTGATCGGCCACATGCGAGAAGCCGGCATCAGCCGGCTTCTCGCCGCGGTGGGTCATCTCACGAGCCGCCGCAGCTTCCAACCCGAGCGTAACCTCACCGAAGATTGGGCGGAAGGCTAGGTTACGATGAGAGCGCGCTTCAGTCGGTCAGCGTCAAACGGCTTGGGCAGGAAACTCACGAGCCATCGTTCATCAATCGCCTTTCTAAGCGGGGATTTTCTCCGCCCTCGATCATCGTAGTGCTTCAGTAACTACATCCTTGAACGCGGAGACACCCACTCCGATTTGCTCCGCGGAACAGGTGAAACCACCGCGCACCAGGACGCCGCCATAGCCGCCAACGAAGCCGGTGAGCGCAAAGACGTTCCGTGCGGTGTCGCTCGTGGTCTTCGTTACCCGGTATCTCTCTTGCCGACGAAACTGACCCGCGCCGATCAAGTAGCGATACCCGCCTCCGCCTGTGAATTCAGTGAATAGCTGCAATTCGGTCCGCCGAACGTAGTCCGACTGGGACTTTATGATAGCGGACTCGATCGGCACGCCACCGATTCCACGCGTGCGCCACTGCTCCGTCTGGGTCTCCACACCGGAAAAACGGAAGCCCGCGCGATCATTGTCCAGCGAGTGCGTCAGACGCAGGTAGATCGGGCCGGCATAGGCCTGCTGCGATTCGGACAGCTCCGTCTCATTGTAGTAGCCCAAATACACCGGCGTCAGATTCGGGCGATCCGCGAAGAAGCGGGTCAACCAACCCGCCGTCGTTTGCACGGGATACCGAACGGTCACCAACGCATAACCAATCCCCGCCTCGAATCGACGGCGAGATGTTCAGCGGAAACAATTCCATCGCGCGCTCGCGGCCGCGCCACCGCGCCCGATCATCCCGAAAAAGGCGCCCCCTCGCCTGACGCACGCCGCGCTCCCCTCGCGACGTCCTTTCCCCACCCGCGCGCCGAGCGACCAACGCTCGCCTTCGCATCCCGTTGCTCCCATGAAATCACCCCAAGCCCGCCTGCTCGCCGCCCTCCTCGCGTTCGGATCGGTGGCGGCGGTTCTCCATCTCGTCACCGCCTCGGTCGATCGGCCCGACAGTCCGTCCGCCGCGCCCGCTCCGCCTTCAGGCACCGCCGGCCAGCCTGCCAACCCCGCACGCACCTCCGATCCGGCCAACCCCGCCGGACCCGTTCTCGCCCGCGAGCTCAAGGTCGAACACATCTCCGACCGCGAATTGTTCGGCAGCGCCTGGACCGACCCGGCGCGGCCGGCCTTCGCGGCTTTCGCGAGCTGGACCGGACGCTACCTAGCCGCCGACGCCCCGACACGGACCGGCATGCTCGAGGAGGGCGTCGCCCTCGCCGAAACGAGGCGCGCGGAAATGCTGCGCCTGATCGAGACCGACCCACGCGCGGCCATCGCCCACACTTTGCCCGCCTCGGTCCGCCTGGAACTTCCCTCCTCCGTTCTCGCCCTGCTTGAGACGCGCGTGTCCGGCGAAGGCGAACTCTATCGCGTTATGGGCATCGCTCCTCCCGGCTCGACCGCGGTCGTTCCCACCATTCACCAAGCCCTGGTCGGCGAGCAGACCTTCAAGGCCTATCCCTACGGCGACCGCGCGCTCACGCCTCATCTCAAGGGCATTTCGATCCACGGCGTGGCGCTCGACAAGCAGCTCGCCGTGCTCGACAGCCCGGTGCGAAAACTCGAGTCCGGCGAAACCGCCAAGCAAACGACCGACACCTGCGTCGTCACCAACAACGTCGTCGTCGATCCCCGCAAAACCGAAGCCGTGGACGCCGCCGCTTCGGCCACCCTGCCGCCGCCGGAAAAGACCGTCATGCTGGTCGGCACCCACGGATATTCGATGTGCTGTCCCTTCTGCGCCGAGGATTTCGAGACCCGCCTCGAACGTCTCGAGCGCCAGCACATGAGCGCCCCCCAGGCCGTGGATGCGATCGCCGCCGACGCGGCCGCCCCCCGCGCCCTCTCATCCAGCGGAGTCAACGGGAGCGCCGATTATCCCGGCAAGCCGCCGGCCTGGCTCACCCAGGGCACGAACACCATGATCTTCATGCGCGTCGACTTCCCCGACTACCCCTACAACGGATTCTCGGAGCAGTATCTTCGCGACCAGGTCGACGCGTGGGGAGGCGTCGACTGGATGGTCGACCGGTTCTCCTACGGGAAATCGCAGGTCGCCTCGCCCACCATCACGCCCGTCCTCCGCATGCCGCGCAACCGGGCGACGTATGACAACGGCAACTACTGGGGCGACATCCTCAACGACGCCCGCGCCGCCGCCTTCGCCTTGGGCTACAACCCGGACACCTTTTCCTGCCGCGTGATCGTCCACGACGGCTTCGTCAGCGGCGGCGCCGCCGGCTGGGGCGGCGGAGGCGCCATCTGGTGCAACGGCAACGCTTCCAACCGTCTTCTCATCCACGAATACGGCCACGTCTTCTGGCTCCCGCACGCCAACTCCTGGCACTCCAACGACGGCAACCCGCTCTCCGACTCCCGCTGGCACGTCGAATACGGCGACGCCAGCGACCCCATGGGCAACGCCTGGGGCACGAACGCCTTCAACGACTTCAACGCCTACTACAAAAACCTCCTCGGCTGGGTCCCCGACGGCGCCGTCGTTCCGATCACCCACTCCGGCACCTACCGCATCAACCAATTCGACGGCTGGGGCGACTGGACCAGGCCCGTCGCGCTGAAGATCACCCGCGACAACGGACTCGACCTCTGGGTGATGTTCCGCGGCGACGGCGTCCCCCAGGGAAACTACAACACCGGCGCCTACGTCGTCGGAGTGCCCGCGGACCGCTTTGGCGATTCCCACGTCATCGACTTCAACACGCCCGGCGGCGACACCAACGACTCCCCGCTCGCCCAAGGCCAGACGTGGACCGACGCCGCCTCCGGCATCTCCATCACCACCGCCGGCCGCATGATGACCGACTGGCCCCACCACATGTATGTGAAGGTCGATTTCGGCCCCAACTACGTCCACGGCTACCGGGCGCTCGTCGACGGGGGCATATACGCCCTGCGCAACAAGGTCTTCGATCGCTTCCTGGCCGTGCCCGGCAACACCGGCGCCGAGGGCGTGGAGCCCGTCGTCGCCACCTATACCGGCGGCGCGGAGCAACAATGGGTCGCCCGCCGCAACGCCGACGGCACCTACACGCTCTGGCACAACGGCACCGACAAGGTTCTCGACGTCCTCAACAACGGCGGCGGCAACTACAACGAAATCATCCAGTGGTTCGGCAACGGCGGCGACGCCCAGCGCTGGGACGTGCTCAACTCCTGGGACGGCTACCTCAAGTTTCGCCATCGCGGCACCAACCAGGTGCTCACCGCCGACACCGCCGCGGCCAACAGCGGCGACGTGATCCAGTATGACGACTTCAGCGGCGACGAGCAAAAGTGGGAACCCTACCTCGTCGGCATCAACAACGGCACCTACCGCCTCGTGCCCCGCCACGCCCAGACCCGCACCCTGGCCCTCCGCGGGCGCGCCCCGCTCCCCGGCACCCGGATCGAGCAGCAGTTCTGGGCCGGCGGCGACTGGCAGAAATGGACGCTCCTCAACCTCGGCGGCGGACAGTTCCGCATCCATCCCGCCGGCAAGCCGGAGCTCGCCCTCTCCGTCGCGGGCGGCAGCACCGCCGACGGCGCCAAGCTGGTTCTCGAGACCTATTCCGGCGCGGCCTGGCAAAAATTCACCTTCGTTCCCGCCGGCATGGGCTTCGTGCGGCTTACCCCCGCGCATGCGCCCTCGATGGCGATCGATGTGAGCGGCTCCGGCAACGGGGCGGGCGTGGAAGTCCAGCAATGGACCTACCTCGGCGGCGCCAACCAGCAGTGGCGCTTTATCGACACGGACCTCTGACCCTCCCCTAACCCCATGAACCCCCGCCAATCCCTCGCCGCCGCCCTCGTCCTGCTTTCGACGAACGCGGCCCTCGCGCAGCAATCCCTACCCCTTACCCCCCCCCACCCCCCAAACCTTGCACAAAACCCCCGCCCCCCCCCCCCCCCGGG
>CBIHRE010000248.1:0-7277 GCA_966212385.1 uncultured Akkermansia sp.
CTATTTGAATCGCGCTAATATGATCCGGCTCAGCAGGAGCGCCCACCGTAGAATTCAAAAAGCCCGTGCGCGTGTGCGCAGTGGCTTTTGAAGCAAAGCGAAGTTTTCGCGGGTCAGGCGGCGGCCTTGGAAGCGAGAGCCTGCGCAGCAGCGCGGCGCTGGCGGAGGCGGAAGCCAACCAAGCCGGCTACGAGAACAGCGGAACCCACCGCAGCGACGGTGCTGGACTCGGGCACGGGAACGAGTTGCTGGTTGCCGGGGGCGACGACGATCTGGGCGAAGGTCCAGTCCCGGGTGGGAAAGTCCAGGCCCGCCGAGCCGTAGGCGAATGCGTTGGTGTTGGTGAGACCAAGCGCCAAGCCGGTGTTGCCGCTGCTTTGGTCGGTGAGCATCAACGCGTAGGTCCTCGTGGAGTTGGTGAGATAACCGAAGGTGCTGTTGATCAACGTCGAGTTGATCGTCGCGAGATCGAACTGGTAGGCGTAGGTGCTGTAGGTGCCGAAGCTGTTGGTTATCGTCGTCCAACCTGAGGTCGAAGCTGGGATAATGATCGTGCCGAAAGAGACCGTGGTCCCGGCGACGAAGGCGGGGGCATCCGGATCTGACGCATCCCACTCGCCAAAGATCGCCGAGATGGGCGTGGCCGAGCTGCTCCCGGACGTGCTTTTGAAGAAGTTGTAGGTCATGCTCTTCACTGCAGAGACGTTAAAGAACGTCTCGCCCAGAGTTTCCCCGAAGAAGGTGATGGCGCTGCCTTTGTAGGCGGTCTGGGTTTGGTAGGTTTGCAGCTGAGCTTTGGCTACGCTGGAAAACGCGAGGAGGCTCGCGGTAAAGAGAGCTGAGGCTTTCAGAAAGCTTTTCATCGGGTGAAACCCCTAGGGGTTTTGGTGCGGTGATCAAGAATGTAATCGATTTATAAAAAAATTCAGCCCTCGCTTAGGGCGTCCTAAGCAAAACCACTAGCCGGCTGCGCAGCGCCTCGGTCGGCTCCTCTTGGGAACCGCCGACGGCAAGAGTCAGCATTTGTGCCTGCTGGACAGCCCGCCGCTGGGCGACTTCCCGCCACCGGCTCCGCCACCAATCGGCGAACGAAACGGTGTCGGACGGATTGTTTAAAGCGACCGCGCGGGAGGGATCCCAAACCGTGAAAGCCACCCAAAACTCTTCGCCGCGACGGGTGAAGCGATAGGCTTGAAAGGGGATATTCAGCCCGTGCCAGGCCACCTCGAAGCTGTTCAGCTGGCCGGCCAGCTCGCAACCCGCGAGCGGAAGGCAAACGGTGGGATTGTGCAAAAAGGGGATGGACCGCGCCACCTGCCCCCTTCGCCACTCCACGTAGTAGGCGGAGAGATTCACCCCGCCGCTCTCCTGCCAGCGGCCGGCGCGAAACCCGTCGGGCTGGAGCATCTCCGCGGCGCTCTCGGTGAGCGGTTCGGCGACGAAGGAGCGATGCCCCTCCGGCAGCGCCGCCGTCCATTGCGTCACCTGGGCGGATTCGCGCGTTCCTTGGGCGAACCAGCCGCGCGTGCCCAGCTCGCCGAGCGTCAGCAAGGAGGCGCAGAAGAGCAGCCACGCGCCACCCGCGGCGGGCACCGGGAGGTCTTGGCGAGGGCCGGGGAGGGCCACGCCGGGGAATTTCCATCCCGCCCAGCGGCACGCCATCGCCGCCGTGACGATCAAGCTCAGGCCGAGCGCCACCCAGGCGGCGAGGTCGTGGTAACGTTCGACCGCCTGTCCGCCCGCCTGGCCGGCGGTGAAGGCGAGAAACAGCACGCGTCCGAAATTCCCCGCCAGGGCGGCTGTCACGCCGACGGCGAGCAGCAGCCCGCGCCGGAGGAGCTTGAACCGAAACCATTCTCCGAAAAAAAGCCCGATCATCACGCAGGCTTGGAGCGAACGGATGCCGCCGCAGGCCTCGTCGATACCCACCCAGCCCGACGCGAGCCGCACGGTGGTGCCGACCGCGAGCGCGGGGCGGCCGACGAGGTAGCATACCTCCGCCGCGAGGGAGGCCATCCCCTCGCGCAGCGGATAAATCACGGACTGCTCGAAAAACGCGGGCCAAGGCAGGGCGCTTGCCAGGAGGATGCAGGGGGAGAGGAGCCAGCGCGCGCCGGCCGGCCCCGCCCGGCGCCACTCTCCCGCCGCCGCCAGGCACGCGAGCAGGCCGACGTAGGCCCACAGCACCGTCGTCCAGAGGGGAAAGGGGGTGAGGAGCAAACGCAGCGGCAAGGCCGTCGCCGCCGCGACGAGGCCGACGATCCACCAGGCGGCGCCATGGTCCGCGCGAGGCACGGTCGTCGGGCGCTCCGTGGACCGCTCCCACCAGAGATAAGCCATCAAAAGGGCGGAGGCCCAGCCGTGCCGCAGGTCGGGCGACTGGCGCCAAACCTCGGCCAAGGGCACGAGGGCCAAAAGCGCTAGGATACCAAGACCGGCCGCCGTGTAGGGAAACCCGCGCGAGGTCGGGGCGCTGTTCATGGCGAGGGGGCGGCGGTGGTGTCGGCGGCGGGATCCGCTTGGGGCGCATTCCGGGCCTCGCGGCGGGGCTTGGGTTTCACGAGCGGCCGCACCTCGGCCTCGTGCGCCTGCTCGAGCAGACGGGCTTCCTCCGGGAGATAGTTGATGCCGGAGTTGCGGGCGAGGGCGACGAGCCGGGCGACTTCGCCGGCGTCGCGGGCCATGCCGTTGACATAGGCGAGGTAGGGCAGGCGCGGCGCGAACTCGCGCTCCGCCACCGGAAAGGGGGCCAGCACCGCCAAGGCCTCCTCGGCCCGGTCCGACTGCGCGAGCGCGAAGGCGTAACCGGTGGCGTAGACGATGTTGGAGGGCTCCGCTTCGTGCAGCTCTTTCATCGTGTCCTTCGCCGAGTTCCATTGGGGGACGGGTTCGCGCAGGAGGGTGAGGAGCGCCCAATCGTGCCGGTAGCGCGGCATCGAGCCGTTCGACTGGCGGAGCGCGCCGAGGACGTCGCGCATGCCCGCGGTGTTTCTCTTTTCCTTGTAGGTGTTGAAAAGGGCCTGGTGGGCCCAGGTCTGGTCGGGATACGCGCGGGCGACGGTCCAGAGCGTGCTCTCCACCTCCTTCTCCCACCCCCAAAGCATCGCGAGGCGATGCAACACCCCGAGCGCGGACAGGCTGCCGCTCGAGGACTGCAAGGTGGCATCCCAGAGCTCGCCGCGCAGCGAGTGGTTGTTTCTGGCCGCCACCACGCGCGCCGACATCGCGAGCCGGACGCTTTCGGCCGGGATGGCGCCCCAGACGCCGGATACGAGCATAGGCTCGAGGCGGTCCCAATCGCCCAACTGGGCGAGCATGTCCGCCTCCACCGCCTTCACGGCGCGATCCTGGCGCAGCTCGGCGGGTTGCGCGGCGAGCCATTGGCCGGCCTCGGCGGTGCGGTTCTGCACGAGCAGCCAGCGCATCAGCTGGGCGGTTCCCGCCGCGTCGCGGCCGACATGCCCGGTGAGCTCGGCGTAGACCTCGGCGAAGGGCCGGTGATCGACCAAGAGTTCGATATTCGCCTTCTGCAGCCGGTCTTCCAAGGTGGCGCCGGGATCGGACAGCAGGAGATCGATGTGCCGGCGGGCCTCGGCGTAGTCCTGCCGTTCCAAGGCGGCTCCGGCCAGGTCGCGGCGGATTTGCAGCGCGCGTTCGGGTTGGGCGCGGGCGACCTGCTCGAGCACGCGAACCGCGTCGGCGCGTTTTTCCGCGGAGGGATGCCGGAGGTGGATGAGCGCCTGCGTCTGCCTCAGCCCGCCGTCTTCCGGCTGCCGTTCGCGCAGGGTTTGGAGCAAGGCGTCGGCGACGGGCGAGTCTCCGGTGGCGATCGCGTAGGCGAGCGCCGCCTGGATCATCGGCAGTTCCCTCGACATCTCGGGAGAGGCTTTGGAGAGCGCGTCCTTGGCGGCGTTGTAATCTTGAAAGCGCAGGCAACAGAGCACGAGCCGGGCCGCGTCTTCCGCCGACTCGGGGCGGAGCTGGGTGACGGCGTGCCGCAAGCGCATCGCCTGCGCCCCGCCCACCTGCTCGAGGATCTCGGCCGCGACGCGGATGGTGTCGGCGTTGCCCGGCGCCGCCTTCAGCGCCACGTCGAGCGCGAGCTGCGCGCTCAGGGCGTCCCGCGCCGCCACGAACTGGCGCGCCTGGCCGAGGGCCCTCTCCTGTTTCCTAAATCGATAGCGCTCCAAGAGCGGCTCCTTGACCAGCCACAGTCCCGCCGCCGTCGCCGCGACGCCGAAAAGAATCCATAACAATTGATTTCGCCGACGCTTGCGGGCCGAGTTCAAGGGCCGAAGAAGTTGCACCATATGCGAGAGTGATAGCGGGGAATCGCTGTTGTTAAATAATTTTCAAAAACAAGGGAAATCCCCGGTAGGTCATACCCCTCCCCACAGCAAGGCCCGAGTGCGTCGCGGGCTCCGCCCTAGCAACTCTGCCCATGCGGGGACCGCGTGGCGGCAGTCGCCGTCCGACGATTGTGAAAACTCAATCCCGGCAAGCCGCCGGCATTACGGCGGCATCCTTGCATCGCCCGATGCGCCGAAGATGTCTTCGGGGCGCGCAGGCGGTCATCGGATGGCGATGCGGTAGAAGCGGCGGAGGGCGGGGCCGGCGTCGTGGGTGAAAACGAGCTCGGTGCCGGTGGCGCCGTCCTTGGTCTCGACGTCGGTCCAGCCGGCGGCGAGGTCCTGCGTGGTCTGGAGAGTGTAGGTGTGGCCCGAATACGAGGCGATGCGGAGGGTGAAGGCGTCGCCCTCGCGCGACCAGGAGGAGAGCTTGGCGGCGGAGGAGTCGATGACCACGCCGTTGTTGACGAGGTTGGGCGGGACGATGCCGCCGGCGGTGAGGAGATCGAGGACGCCGTTGTTGACGAAGGCGCCGGCGGTGACGAGCTCGGCGCCGCCGACGAGGCGGAGGAGGCCGTCGTTGACGACGTCGCCGGTGATGGTGAGGGCGCCGGGGCCGGAGGCGGTGAAGGAGCCGTGGTTGTTGAGGTCGCCATCGACGAGGCCGAGGCCGGTGGCGGCGCCGCCGACGCCGATGTTGAGGGCGGCGACGCGGAGGGTGCCGCCGGAGAGCTGGAGGGTGGCGGCGGAGGAGACCTCGGCGTTGCCGGTGCAGGCGAGGGTGCCGGAGAGGATGAGGCGGCCGGATTCGAGGGCGAGGCCGCCGGTGTAGTCGGAGGCGCCGGAGAGGGTCCAGGAGCCGGTGCCGGTCTTGACGATCTGGACGCCGGCGAGGTCGCCGCCGGTCTTGATCGAGCCGGCGAAGGTGGTGTCGAAGTTGAGCGCGCCGACGCGGTAGACGGAGGCGGTGGTGCCGGAGCCGGACTGGCGGCCGGAGTGGCTGGTGGCGGGGCCGCCGGAGAGGGCGCCGAGCTCGAAGGTGAGGCCGCCGTTGCGGTTGACGAGGCTGGCCGAGCCGGTGCCGAGGGCGAAGTGGGCGGACGCGGAACCGAGGTTGGAGGAGCCGCTGCCATTGAGACGAAGCATGGCGCCGCCGGAGCCCATGGAGAGGGTGCCGGCGAAGCCGGACATGCCGCCCTCAAGGGTGAGAATGCCTCCGAGGCCGGAGAGATTGATGGTGGGCGCGCCGGAGGAGGTGAGCGTGGCGCCGGCGCCGTTGGCGAGGGCGACGTTGGCGGCGGAGGTGATCGAGCAGTCGCCTGCGAAGCGGAGGGAGTTGGCGAGGGAGACGGAGCCGAGGGCGAGGGTGCCGCCGTCGATGGTGACGAGGCCGGTGCCGAGCGGGCTGGAGGCGTTGGCGAGGGCGAGGACGCCGCCGTGCAACTCGACGCCGCCGGTGAAGGTGTTGGCGGCGGTGTTGGCGATGGTGAGGGTGCCGGAGCCGGATTTCACGAGGCGGGCGGAACCGGCGATCGCGCCCGAGCCGTCGAAGGAGTAGGCGCTGGCGGAGTTGTTGACGGTGATGAGGGCGGGCTGGAGCGCGCCGGCGAGGACGACGGAGCCGCCGGGGGCGGTGTCGTTGAAGGTTACCTGGTCGAGGTTGTAGAAGGTGGAGGGCGAGCCGCCGGTGAAGTTGCCCGCGGTCGTATTCAGATCCCAGTTACCGCCGGAGGCGCCGGACCAGACGAGCGGGGCGGCGGAGCCGGTGACGACGAGGTTGACGAAGGTGGGGCTGCCGGAGGAGGCGCGGCTGATGGCGAAGGTCTGGCGGGTGGTGCCGGAGGGAGCGGGCAGGAGAAGGGTGACGGTGCTGCTGGAGGCGGAGAGGGTGGATGCGCCGTCGACGAGCGGGTAGGTGCCGGGAGCGAGGCCGGCGGGTAGGTCGAGGAAGTTGATCTGGGCGTTTATGCTGGAGCCGAGCGTGAAAGTGCCGCCGGAGACGGTGATCTTGTCGCCGGCGGAGGCGGGCGTGGGTCCGAGATCGAAGACGAGGGTGGAGCCGGTGCTCGCGGTGAGGCCGGCGGTGGCGGTGAAGGTGCCGGCGGCGCCGTCGGTGGCGCCGGGGTTGAGCTTGCCGCCGGAGGCGACGGTGACAAGGCCGCCGGTGGTGCCGGAGCCGGCGAGGGTGGCGCCGGAGGCGACGGTGATGGGCGCGGTGGTGAAGGAACCGTTGAGCCGCAGGGTGCCGGCGGAGACGGTGGTGAGGCCGGTGTGGGTGCTGTTGCCGGTGAGGGTCCAGGCACCGGTGCCGACCTTGTTGATCAAGGTGGCGACGACTCCGCCGGTGCCGCCGTTGGTGATGATGCCATGGAAGGTGGCGTTTTCGTTGCGCGCGCCGATGCTGTAGGTGGAGGTGTTGTCGTTGGTGGCGTTGGCGGTCTGGGTGCCCTGCAGCTGGGTGGCGGGGCCGCCGGTGAGGGTGCCGATGGCGTAGGCGGTGGTGCCGCCGTTGCGGTTCATGAACTGGCCGGAGCCTTGGCCGAGATCGATGGCGAGGGAGGCGGAGCCGAAGTTGGTGTTGGTGGTCTGGTTCAGCCGGAGGCGCGGCGTGCCGGTGGAGCCGAGGGTGATGCGGCCGGAATAGCCGGACCAGGTGCCGGCGACGGTCCAGAGGGCGGAGGTGTTGATGGTGACGTCGCCGGAGCCGGTCCAGGCGCCCTTGGAGTTGTGCTGGGTGGTGACGTTGAGGACGGTGGGGACGGTGAACTCGAGGGGGTTGTTCACGTCGCTGCCGATGACGTCGGGAGCGAGCGTGAGGGAGCCGCCTTGGAGCGAAATTTTGCCGGCTCCGGCGGCGGTGGATTTGGTGAGGATGAGCGAGCCGGCCTCGTGGACGATGGAGGCGAAGCTGTTGTTGGCGGTGTTGAT
>CBIHRE010000249.1:0-7248 GCA_966212385.1 uncultured Akkermansia sp.
GGGAAACGCGGGGGGATCAAAACGCCGGGACAGGGAAAGCGGGGAGATCCCAAATCGTCCGAGCCGTCCCGCTCAAGGGGGGCCGGATGTGAACTATAACCCAATTAGTATTTACACTTTGAATACCGTTCTCAGCCACATCCGAAAAACGAAAAGGCCGCGCCGAAAGGATCGGCGCGGCCCGCAGGGACCCAAGAGCTACGGCGGAATCAGGAGCGACGGCGACGGCGGGCGCCGACGAGGCCGAGGCCGGCGAGACCGGCGAGAGCCGCGAAGGCCGAGGGCTCGGGCACCGCGCTCGCGATGGTCAGATCGCCGCTGGCGTTGTTGAAGACGTAGGTCCAGTTGGCGCTGGAGGCGGTCCAGCCGGTGCCGGTCGAGAACACAGGGCCGCTGGTGACCGGCTCGGCGAAGGTGCCGCCGATGCTGAGCGAGGCGAAATCGCCGGCGACTCCGGACGGAGAGCCACCCGAGGAACCGCCGAACAGATCGTAGGTGCCGGCCGTGATCGGCGCGTTGAAGAACAGGCTGATCGCGCCGCCATAGGTGAGCGTGCCGCCCACGTTGACCGCGTCGAAGGTCGTCCCTCGCGTCGTGCCGTTGATCTCGAACTGCGAGGTCGAGGCGCCGCCGAGCGTCAGGTTGTTGTTGAAGGTCAGCAGGCCGGGGCTGTTGCCGGGGGCCAGCGTGCCGTTGACGGTGAGGCTGCCGTTGACCGTGCCGGAGCCCTTCAGGGTTTGCGCGGCCCCGATCGCGAAACCGCTCACCGCTGACACGTCGAAGGTGCCGTTGGCGATGATCGTCGCGCTGTTCGCGATGCTGCCCGTCGAGGCCAGCGTCAGTGTGCCCGTGGTGATCGTCGTGTTGCCCGTGTAGGTGTTCACGCCGGACAGCGTCAGCGTGCCCGCGCCGCTCTTGGTCAGGCCGCCGTCGGTCGCGTTGTCGCCGCCGACGTTGCTGTGCTGGAGGGCGGCGGCGATCGTCACGTTTTTCCCATTCGTGTCGATGAGAGCGCCGCCGTTGCGCACGTTGGCACGGGACACGGCCGTGGCCGTCATCAAGGTCTGCGCATCCGTCGCGGCCTTGAGCGTGCCGCCGTTGAAATTGAATATACGGGAGCCGGTGGTGGCGGACGACATGATCTGCGGCACCGTCAGCGTGCCGCCGTTCAGATGGTAGGTGCTGTTGGACGAGGCGGAGCCGGTGTTCTGAAGGTTAAGGACGCCCGCGCCGCCGACGGTGGCGTGGTTGTCGCTGTAGAAGGTGACGTTGCCACCGGTCTGGGTGAACACGGACGGCCCGGAACGGTTATTGCCGAGGCTGAACTGGATCGAGGTGCCGCTGTTTAGATTCAGGTTACCGCTGGAGACATTGATCGCCACGCCCACAGGATCCCACCAGCCCACCTGCATCCAGCGCGCGGTCGTGGAGGCGATATTGAGGGTGCCGCCGCTCACGTTGAGCGTGGCTTGGCCGCTGGCGCTGCCGGCGAAACCGGCGCGGAAGTCGCCTTCGCAATTAAAGGTGGAACCCGCGTTGAGGGTGAGGGTGCCGTTGACGGCCTGGGTGTTGTTGCTGCCGCGGCCCAGATCGACGGAGGAGGCGTTGAAGGTGCCTCCGTTCATCACGACGGCGCCCTTTCCGGCGTTTTTGCCGATTTGCACGCCGGCGGTGGTCGCGGCGCCGAGCGCGACGGAGCCGCCGGTCTTGTTCACCGTGGCGCTGTCGTTGATCGTGAGAAGGATGTCGGAGCCGTCCGACTCGCCGATGATGAAATTGGAGGCGTTTGCCGAGGCGCTCGTGATGGTAAGCGCGGAAGTGCCGTTCAAGGTGATCGATCCCTTGGGCAGGTTGAGGGTGTTGCCGCCGTTATAGCCGGCGCTTAGATTTACGGCCGTTACCGTCGCGGCGTTGTTGATCACGAGGTCGGAGGACACCGCGCCAATGCCGTTGCCTCGGCCGACCGACAGCCATGAGGTGGAGGTCAACGAGCCCGCGTCGACTTGGATCTTCGCGTTCTGCCCGGCGCCGCCGTTGGTCACGACACCACCGATCACGAGTTCACCGGCGACCGCGTGCGTGCCGCCGTTGAGCAAAAGCGTGCCTTCACGGGCGATGAGCGGCCCCGAAAAGCCGCCGCTGGCGGCGCCCGTGCCCGACCAGACGCTGCCATTCGAGAGCGTGAGCGTGCCCGCGCCGGTCTTGAGCAAGGCATTCGAACCCGCGCCGGTCTTGGTGATGGCGCCGGAGATGGAGGTGTTGCCCGAACCCGAGACGGTCAACAGGCCGTTGCCGCTGGCGACGTTGGCGTTGACGGTGCCCGCGATGGAGAGGAGCCCGGCGCCGTTGTTCGTGATGGTCGTGGTCGCGCCGGCGGCGCTGTTGAGGCTCAGACCGGCGTTGATCGTCTGCGCCGCGGTCACCCCCGAGTTGATGGTGAGCGCGCCGGCGTTGCCGAAGCCCAGGGTCTGCGAACCCGCCGCGCCGGCGCCGATGGTGTAGGCGGCCACGGAGGAGGTGTCGAAAACGACGGCGCCGATCGTCACGCCGGAGCCGAGATCGATCGTGGTGTTGCCGCCGCCCGCGCCGTTGAAGGTCGCGGTCTCGCCGGCTCCTGGCGCCGCGACGTCGGTCGCCCAGTTGGTCGCCGTCGCCCAAAGCGAGCTCGTGGAGCCGTCCCAAGCGTCGCTCGCCGCGTGCGACGAGGAGACGAGGCCGGCGCCGACCACGCCCAGCATCAGGGCGCGCAAACGCCGCGCGGAGAGGCGAAATTTCGGGGGCGTTGAAACGCCCGCGGCGCCGAACGCCGGAGCGGAATGGGTGGTCGTGCGGGTTGATGACGACGGGATCGAGGCTTGGGTTTGCATGTGGGGGGCTGGAAAAATTGGGCGGGCAAAACGGTCTTAATCGCGAAACTCGGGGTGCCCGGCTTGGCGCGGAGGCAGGCTCCACCGGAGCCGATGAGGCTCGGACCGATGAGCGGGAAATGGGGACGGACGGCCGAAGGGCACGACGGGGGTAGTTGCAGGCGCCGTTTAAGCGCCGCAGCTCCCACGGCCGCGAGCGGTCGGGGCGGTTAATTGTAACTCAACCGCTGTCGGTTACCGGCACGCGCCGACTCACAGTTACGCTAAAACACGAGGGCAATCGAAACGATCGCCGGAGTTACCGTTAACATTTGGCGGCACTGTGCTCCCCTGTCGGCTGTCTGCGCTTCTTCCCGCTCCCTTTGCATCTCGTCTCAAAGGATTGCTCCTCCTTGCTATTTAGTCCTTTCACCCTTCCCCCGCAACTTCGACCCGGGCTTCCTCTCGGACTCCATCCTCGGGGTCAAACGATCCACACTCACCACCCCTTCCGCAGATCTTCCCCATGCGTTTTCGTCCCTTGGTCCCCGCGTTCGCGTCTTTGAGCCTGCTCTGCGCGGCGCTCGCGCAGCCGATTGCCTGGACGATCAACGCCTCGGCTTCGGAGAAAGAAATCAGCCCCGAACACCTGGGCGCTTTCGTCGAAGATCCCAGCTACGCCGCCGACGCCGACCTCGCCAACACGGACGTCCGATCGCTCGCCGCGCAGCCCGGAAACCACCCGCGTCTCCGTGTCGTCTGACTTCGTCTGCGAAGCGCCCGCCCACTCTCCCACCCTCTCCCGCATCCCCGCCCGTCGCCAAGCCCTCCCATGTCGATTCGTCGCTTCTTCTCCGCCCTCGCCCTCGCCTCCGCCCTGGCCTGCTCGGCCATCGCCGCCGCGCCCGCGGGTTTTCTGTTCGTCACCTTCAAGGGCGAGCAGACGCCCCTCTCCGAGCAAATCTACTTCGCTGTGAGCACCGACGGACGAAACTGGTCCGCGCTCAACAACTCCCAGCCCGTGCTCGTCAGCCAGCTCGGCGAGAAAGGCGTGCGAGATCCCTATCTCCTGCGCGCCCACGACAACTCGAAGTTCTACCTCATCGCCACCGACCTCTCCATCAACCGCAACGGCAACTGGGGACGCGCCGTCCGCGCCGGCAGCCGCTCCCTCGTCGTCTGGGAATCCGTCGACCTCGTGACCTGGTCCGAGCCGCGCCTCGTCGAGGTCGCGCCGGAGGACGCCGGCTGCACCTGGGCGCCCGAGGCGGTCTACAACGAGGACACCGGCGACTACCTCGTTTTCTGGGCCTCCACCACCAAGAGCGACAACTTCGCCAAGCACCGCATCTGGGCCGCCCGAACGAAAGACTTTCGCACCTTCGGAAAACCCTTCGTCTACATCGACAAACCGACGACCGTCATCGATACCACGATCGTCCGCGACGGCGACAAATACTACCGCTTCACCAAGGACGAGAAACACAAGGCCATCACGCTCGAGACCGCGCCCAAGCTCAAAGGCCCCTGGACCGACGTCGAGGGATTCTCCCTCTCCCGCCTCGTCGGCTACGAAGGTCCGCAGTGTTATCTCATCGAGCCCGCCGCCGAAGGCCGTCCGCCCGTCTGGGGTTTGATCCTCGACCACTATTCCCAGGGCCGGGGATACCAGCCCTACGTCACCCACGACCTCGCCGGCGGCAAGTTCGAGCCCGCCCAAGGCTTCACCTTCCCCTTCAAATTCCGCCACGGCTCCGTTCTCCCGCTCACCGCCGAGGAGCTCCAGCGCCTCCAAGGCGCCCACACCGGCCCCGATCCGGACGTCGCCGCCGCCGACCCGCTTGCCTGGCGCAATCCGCTCGTGCCGCAGCGCGCCGACCCGCACGTCTCCTTGCACAGCGACGGCTACTACTACCTCGCCGCCACCGTTCCCGAATACGACCGCATCGAGCTTCGCCGCGCCCGCAGCATCGAAGGCCTCTCCGCCGCCGAGCCCAAGGTCATCTGGCGCAAACACGACAAGGGCGCGATGGGCGCCCATATCTGGGCTCCCGAGCTCCACTTCATCGACGGCAAATGGTATGTCTACTTCACCGCCGGCGAAGCCGAGAACATCTGGGCCATCCGCCCCTACGTCCTCGAGGGCGAAGGCGACAATCCCCTCGAGGCCCGCTGGACCGAGAAAGGCCGCCTCAAGCTCGGCTGGGAATCCTTCTCCCTCGACGGCACCACCTTCGTCCATCGCGGCGTCCGCTACTTCGTCTGGACCCAGGTGGAGGACGGCATCAAGGGGACGAACATCTACATCTCCCGCATGGACACCCCGTGGTCCATCACCGGTCCCATCACCCGCCTCACCAAGCCCGACTACCCTTGGGAACGGGTCGGCCACTGGGTCAACGAAGGCCCCGCCGTCATCATTAAAAACGGCCGCGTCTGGATGACCTACTCCGCCAGCGCCACCGACGCCAACTACTGCCTCGGCCTGCTCTCCGCGCCCGACGACGCCGACCTCCTCCGCGCCGGCTCCTGGACCAAGTCCCCCGAGCCCGTGCTCCGCAGCGATCCCGCCGCCAGCCAGTTCGGCCCCGGCCACAACTGCTTCACCACCACCCCCGACGGAAAGACCGACATCCTCGTGTATCATTCTCGCAACTACGAGAAGATCCCGGGCGACCCGCTCCGCAACCCCGACCGCGCCACCCGCGCCCAGGTCCTCCGCTGGCGCGCCGACGGCTCCCCCGACTTCGGCACGCCCGTCCGCGACGGCCCGTATCGCCCCTGAATCGGCACCGCGCCGGCGTCTCGCCCGCTCCCCTGTTTTCCACCCCGCCTCCTTTTCACCATCGATGCACCTCGTCTCCCGACTCCGTCCCCTGCTGGCTCTCCTCGGCCTTCCCGCCGCGCTGCACGCCGCCAACCCCATAATCACGGACGCCTTCACCGCCGATCCCGCCCCGCTCGTGGTCGGCGACACCGTCTACCTCTACGCCGGCCAGGACGAGGCCCCGAACGACCGCCACTCCGGTTACGTCATGAACCGCTGGCTCTGCTACTCCACCAAGGACATGAAGACCTGGAAACCCGAGGGCTCGCCGCTCGCCCCCGTCGCTTTCAAGTGGGCCCGCGGCGACGCCTGGGCCTCGCAGGTCATCGAGCGCGACGGCAAATTCTATTGGTATGCCGCCGTCGAGCACGACCAGAGCCACCGCGGCAAAGCCATCGGCGTCGCGGTCTCCGACTCCCCGACCGGCCCCTTCGTCGACGCCCGCGGCTCCGCCCTCGTCACCAACGACATGACCAAGGCCACCAAGATTTCCTGGGACGACATCGATCCCTCGGTGTGGATCGACGACGACGGCCAGGCCTGGCTCTTCTGGGGCAACCAGAAGTGCTACTACGCGAAGCTCAAGGCCAACATGACCGAGCTCGACGGCCCCATCGAAGTCATCCCCGACGAGCAGCTCCACGCCTTCACCGAGGCGCCGTGGATTCATAAGCGCGGCAAGCTCTACTACCTCAGCTACGCCACCGGCTTCCCCGAGAAAATCGCCTACTCCACCGCCACCAAGATCACCGGCCCCTGGACACCTCGCGGACTGCTTTCCGAAGGCGCCTTCAACAGCAACACGATCCACCAGGGCATCATCACCTTCAAGGGCGTGGACTACTTCTTCTACCACACCGGCGGCATGCAGCATGACACCAAGCTCGGCGCCGGCAGCAGCTACCGCCGCGCCGCCTGCGTCGATTACCTCTACTACAACCGCGACGGCACCATCCAGCGCGTGCAACTCACCGCCGAGGGCACCGATCTCCCGCCCGCGAAATCCCACCGCTGAGTGAAAGCGGCGCAGGCGCCCCGGCCCGCTTCGCATCCTTTCGCCACAAGGCCGCGCGCTCCCCGCCCGCGGCCTTTTTTTCCGCCCGCCACCGCCCTGCCGCCGCTCCGCGCTCCTCCGCCAAAAACCTTTTGCCCCGCCCCGTTCCCCGATGCGCCATACACTCGGTCTCGCCGCCCTCCTCCTTGCCCTGTCCCCCGCCTTCGCCGACACGCCGGCTTCGCCTTCCGTCGCATCGCCCGCCGCCCCCGCCACCGCGACGCTCCGCCTGCCGGACATGCCGCTGCACGATCCCTTCATCTTGGCGCACGCCCCCTCGCGCACCTACTACCTTTACACCTCCAATCGGCCCAACGTCAGCGGTGTGCGCGGCGTCGGCACGATGGCTTACACGTCGAAAGATCTCCTTCATTGGGAAAAGCCCAAGGTCGTTTTCCTCGTCCCCGAAAACTCCTTCGCGCGCCAGGGCGGCTGGGCCCCCGAGGTCCACGAATACAAGGGCCGCGCTTACCTCTTCACCACCCTCCCCAACGACCAGAAGCCTCTCGCCAGACCGCCCG
>CBIHRE010000250.1:0-7239 GCA_966212385.1 uncultured Akkermansia sp.
AAACAAACACGCCGCCCGCTCCGGAAAAACGCTGCGTCGCCACCGTGATCCCGACTATCAAGGCGAGGAAAACCTGCACCGCGTCCGCGTGGCGCCGCCAGAGAGTCATCTCCGTTTTCCAGCTCTCCGGCACGCGCACCCAAGCCAGCGCCGGTAGCCACGCCAAAAGCGAAACGACTATCCAAGACAGCTCGCGTCCCTTGCCCTCGCTACATCCCGCGACCAAAGCCGCCGCGCACCAAAAAATCCACGACGCCACCAGCGCCGGGCGCACCCCCGGACGCAGCGCCAGCGCGAACGCCGCAAGGCCCGCGCCCGCCAAAGCGAGTCCGAGTCCGCCAGCCGAGTGGATTTCGCCTATCGCTCGCAGGCTGAACAAGGTCGCGCACAAAACCTGCAGGCGCTCCATCGTCTCCGGCAGCGGTTCCGCGCGCCGCTCGACGTCAAAATCCGCACGGGCGCGGAGCCACACCGGCAAAGCCCACGCCGTCAGCGCGGCGGCGCCTAGCCAGCCCCATTTGCCATCGAGGCCGCGACCGAGCCAGCAAGCCGCCCCGAGAGCCACCGCGAGCGTCGCCACCCACGCGAAATGCCGCCCCGGCGCCGCCCGTAAAGTCAGGCCAAAGCCCAGCGCGATCAGCGCCGAGCCCGCCATCGCCCGTTCCGCCGGGAAGAGCGCGAACAAGGTGAGCACGGTCCCCACCACCGCCAGCGCCCATGCGGTCGCCGAGGCCGCGCGCGAACGTAAGAACAGAGCGGCGGCGACCGTCGCCCCGACCACGACAAGCGCATTTGTCCCCAGCGTCGCTGGCACCGGGCCGCCGCACGCTATTCCCCAAAGCCAAAGCTGCGCCGCCGTTCCCAGGGACAGGGCCGCCCAGCGCGGAGCCGCGCCTTTTCTGATCCACGCCGCCGCGCCGAAGAGGCACGCAAGACCGAGCACGAGCGTCGGCTCCCAGCCTCCGGGCGTCCAATGCGCCGTCGCCACCAAAAGCCCCGCTGTCGCGATCGTCGCGGCGATCGCCTCGACCAATCCACGCTCCTCACGATCGCGCAGCAACCAGACGCCGGCCTCGCTCGCCAGCAGGGTCAGCCCCACCGTGAACAAAACCGCTTTTGCCGCCGTGGCCGACCAGATCGGCGCGGCGCCGAGGCCCTGCGTCGCGAAAAAATAGGTCGCGACCATCGCCACCAAACCCGTCGCCGCGGCGAGCACCTTCGACTCGATCCGGCGCGCCGTCCACGCCAGCACCCAGGCCTGCACGAGCAGCGCCACCGCCGCATCGCGCGCCCCGGCCACCTCGATCACCGTCAAGGTCAGCGCGCCCGAGGCCTTGGCCAGGAGCACCGCGGAAACGAGATCGCCGCGTCCCTCCTGCCGGGCCCGGCTCCACGCCCCCGCCGCGAGGAGACATG
Organism: uncultured Akkermansia sp.; assembly: GCA_966212385.1. GTDB lineage: Bacteria > Verrucomicrobiota > Verrucomicrobiia > Opitutales > Opitutaceae > IMCC26134_A. Next base: position 1,417 of record CBIHRE010000250.1, read on the forward strand.
CCGCCGCGCCATAAAACCATTCCAGATCCGCCCGATGCCAGCCCAGCGCCGCCCACAGACCGCAAACCAGCGCCAGACTCGAGTTCGCCGATTGAAACCAGAGCTCCTCGATCGGCGCCGCTTTCGTCGCGGTGTTCGCGCGTCGCCAGTCCCGCACGAAAAACAGCACCGCCACGCCCGCCAGATAGGGCCAGCTCGCCGGCGACAGTTCCACCGCTCGCGCCACGCCCGACTGATACAAACCCAGCGCGAACACCGCATACGCGCCCGGCAGCGCCAGCACCGAGGGCCCCTCCCAGCTTCGCGCCCGTTTCAGCGCCACCGCCACCACGGCGAGCAAGGCCCCCGCGCCCAAGGCGCAGCCCTCGAGACCGCCGCGGCCGGACACCAGCGCGGTCACGTAGCCGAGGCCGACCGCGAGCGTCGCGATCATCGCCGACCGACGCCACAGCGCCGCCGCCACGATGCCCGCCACCGCCGCCAGCTGGGCCGCGACCGACATCCATAATTCAGGAAACACCCACACCGTCGGCACCGCATACCCCGCGTAGGCCGCGAAGAAAAACAAGGCCAGGCCGCCCGCGAACACCACGTCCCCAAACGCGGCCACCCGGCGCTCCAGCCACAGTCCGAGCGCCGACACGCCGCCCGCCACAAAAAGCAACTCCACGAACTTCACCCACGCCGGCACATGACGCGAAATGTGGATCCCGAAAAACACCACGCCCACCACCGCCAGCAGCATGCCGATGCGCGTCGTCCACCAGGCGCCGAGCCGGGCCTCCGCGCCTTCGCCGTCGTCCGCCGAGGGCGGCCACAATTGCAACCTCTCCAACCACGTCTGCAAAGGACTCGGTCCGGCCGGCTCGACCACCACGGGCGCAACCGGCCGCGGCTTCTGCGGGTCGGTTTTCACCGCGCGCGCCGCATCCTCGACGGCCCGGGCGACGGGCCGCTCCGGCGCAGGCGTGCGTGGCATAGGCTCCCGCGGAGGCACAGCCACGGAAGCCGGCAAGGGCGGCGGTGACACGGCTTGCTTAGCCATGACCGGCGTCAAAGCAGGCTCGGCCTTCTCGCCTTCCGCCGCGAAGCGCTTCTCCAGAAGGTCCAGACCGCGGCGGGTCTCCTCCAACTCGACGGCCAACTGATCCACCCGCCGCCGCACCTGATCGAGTTCGTAGGCTGTGACCATGGGAATGCCCTCCGGGCGATTTGTGTTGGCTAGAATTTCGGGGCCACCCAGCGCGTGGCGTCGTCCCGCAAGGTCGCGAGCAGGCCCACCGCGTCGCGCATCTGGCGTTCACCGAGGCGCTCCGTCACCTGGCGAACCACGTCCGCGTAGGCCGGCGCCACCTTTTGCCAAAGTCTCCGGCCGGCCGAAGTGAGCTGCACGCGATACACGCGGCGATCCGAGGGATCGTCCGCGCGCTTCACCCAGCCCGCCTTCTCCATGCGATCGATCAGCCCGGTGACATTACTCCGGTCGACGACGAGCATGTCCGCGAGCTCCCGCTGGCTGAGCCCGCGCTCGGCGTCGGGCGCGGCGAGCAGGTTGAGCACGTTGAACTGCGCCGCCGTCAGCCCCAGCGGGCGAAACAGCCGGGTGCTCTCGCGGAGGAAAAGGTCGGCGGTGGAAACGATGTCGTGGACAAGCTTGCTAGCGATCTCGGAGGCCATGCCGGCACATCGACGCCGTTTTGTTTATATGTCAACCATTGATTCCTCTTCACGATTCGATGAAAAAGCCCGGCCTTGCGGGCCGGGCTTGGCGGGGCGCTTGTCCCGAGCGTTGTCGAGGGTCGTCGAATCGACTCGGGCGGGGATCAGTCGTGGACGCCGAGGTTGTTGTATCCGTCGAGAGTGGCGGCGAGGGCCAGGATCGTATCGCGGTCGCCGGTCGCGACCGCGGCGTTCGTCTGCGCGAGCACCTGCGCGACCGTGAGCGGATAGTCCACGTCGGCGCTCGCGGCGTTGAGCAGGGCGGCGCTTGCGGCGCGGTAGAGGATTTTTTGCGAGCCCGACAGACCGGGGCCTCCGCCGCCTTGCAGCGCGCTCAGCAGGGTCGTGCTTTGAAACAAGCCGCCGGTGAAGCCCGCCTGCGCCAAGGTCGTCGTGGCGGCGTAGGGCGCGGTCCAGGCGGAGAGGTGGTTCTTCCAAAAGCCGGGGGTGAGGCCTTCGTCGCCCGGCTCCTCGGGTATCTCCTGGCAAATCGGTCCGAGGACCGAGGCAAAGCCAGGGATGCCGCCCTCCGGACAGAGGAGCGACTGCGTGCCGGCGCGCGTGGCGAAGTCTATCGCTCCCGTGCCAAAACCATGCCCGGCGGGCAGGAGGCTCGGGTCCAGCGTGAGCGTGAAAGTGTAGCAGGTGGCGGCGTCGTCCGGGAGCCATTGCAAGCCGGTGAAACTCACGCCCGGGAGCGTGGTGTCGGGATCGGTCCAGAAAAGGAGGACGTTCGTCTCCGTCGTGCTCGCCGAAGTCACCGTGCCTCCGACCACAAAATCCTCGAGCGGCACTCCTGGCGCGCAGTCCGAGAAATCGAGCGCAAAAGTGACATGGTTCAGGCCGGGCGCCGCGGCGCTCAACTTGCAGATCTGCCACGAAAAATCGACGAGGCCGCCGTTGGCCGTCTGGCCGAGGTATTCGATACTGTATTCGCCATTGCTGGTCGTCACGGGAGCGGCGGCTCCGATTTGGGCGGCGCCAAAAAGGGCGATTCCGCCGAGCAGTCCTTGGAGGGTGTTCATTTGTCGGGTGAGGTCGGGATGGGCATGAGTTGCACCGCGTCAGAAGAAGCCGCGGCCCACGCACCCTAGACCACCCAAGGCCAAGCCCCTAGCCGGCCACGCCCGCGCCCGGAGACCGGGCTTTCGCAAGGCGTCACGCGGGAACAGGTCCCCCCGACGCGCATGGGGGGGTTATGTGTTTTCGCCGTCGGAAGAATTTGCGCGCAGCGCGAGCGCCCGGTCCCAGCCCCGAAGATCATCCGCCATCCGCGCGAACCCGGGAAAATCGTTCTCCAGGCGTCGCAGGTCGCGCGCGTGCCGGCGCGCCGCCGCGGTCGCCTGCGCCACCGCCTGGGGCAAGGTCGGCCGCTCGGTGCCATAGACGCGAAACTTCAGCTCGCGGCGCGTGTAGAGCGTCCGCCCGGCTTCGCGTTCGGCGATCCAGCTCGCCTCCCCCACCTGCTCGTCGCGCCCGCAAAGATACCACGCCTCGGCCGCCGGCACCGCGAGCCCCACCGCCCGCAAGACCCGCTCGCGGCCCTGCGCGGGCGGAAGGTTTTTCGTCGCACGGCGAAAACTCGCCCGCAGCTGGCACAGGCGGCAACGGGGATGGAAATAGCCGGGCGCCTCGTGCGCCGCCGTGTGCGGCTCGCTGTCGTCCGCGTCGACCAAAACCACGAGGCCGTCGGCGCGGGTGTTGAAATGCAGGTGCCGCGCGATGGCCGGGAGGATTTGCAAAACCGAGGGCCAGCCGCGCGCCCGGAGGTTTGGCTGCACGCGTTCAAACGGGCGCCCGAGCGCGGCCTCGACGAGGATGGCCATCGCCGATTCGTCGACGAGAGATTCGCCAAGGAGCGCCACGCGCAAGCGGCGCGAAGGCTCGTGCGGATCGAAAAGCGGCGGCGCACCCATCGTCTACTCCGCGGGCACTCCGCCGAGGATCCCCGAATACCAGAGGTCGCCGAGGCTGCCGCTCTCCTCGAGCAGTTGAGCCAGGTCGGCGCGGTCCGAGAGGCGCGTGAAAGTCGCCGCGCGCCCGTTCTTCTCCGCGATCACGACCTCCTCGGGATGATCGCGAAACAAATCGAGAAGCAGCGGCGAATGCGTGGTCGCGATCACCTGGGTCGGGGCGCGCGCCAGCCCGTGGTCCGCCGGAAAACTCAGTCGATAAAGGATGTCGCGCACCTCGCGCAGCAGGCGCGGATGGATGCCGCGGTCGAGCTCCTCCACGCAGACGAGCGCGGGCGGCGTCGGATCAAAAGCCAGCGCGAGCAGGGCGAGGGTGTAGAGCGTGCCTTGGGAGAGGTCGGCCGGCGCCACGAGCGATCCTTCCGCGGGGTCCGCGAGCCGCAGCGCGAAGCTGCCCTGCGCGGGCATCGGCACCAATTCGCCATACTCGGGGAAAAGCCGCAGCAGTTCGCCCTGCAAACCAAGGAAAGCCTCGGGCGCCCGTTCGCGCAGCGCGGCGATGCGCGCGGCGAGGTTGCCGCCGTTCGGAGCCAGCTCGTCGGAAGAAACCGGATACACCGGCGTGGCGATGGCCGCGTGATCGAGGACATAGGCGCGCAGCCCCAGGATTTTCTCCCGCAGACCCGGCCAGTCGTCGGCCCCCTCCCCGCGCGGCAAGGGAGCGACCTGAAGCAGGTCGCAGACGGTGTCGCTCACGCAGCCCAGCGTGGCCTCCAGTCCGTCGTGCGGGGACGCGAAGTTGAAGGAAATCTCCGCCGCCTCGGGCATGCGATCCGCCTCCGGCACCGGTTCGCGCAAGGGCAGACGCGCCAGCGTGCGCAGCCGCAGCAGCGCCTGGATGAGGCTGCTTTTCCCCGAACCGTTGGGGCCGATCACCAGATTGAAGGGCTGCAACTCGATTCGCGCCGAACGCAGGGCCTTGAAGTTGTGGAAGGCGACGGAAGCGATCACGCCGCCGAATCAAGCGCGGCCGCTTCAGGACGCAACCGCGGCCTGCCCGAGGGCAGGGCCAAATCCGGGGAGCAACTACCGGATTTCCCCTTATTGTAATCGAATGACTTCGGGCTTGTGTAAAAATTTATTTAATGCCGATGTTAACCCGTTCTGATAATCCGCTTTTCCAGCGACACTCCGAACTTCGCGCGGGCGGCCTCACTTTTTGGGGCCGCCCTTTTTCTTTGCACCGCGGCCCCGCGGTTCAGCGCGGCGTCTCCTCGACGGTCCACGACTGCGGCGGAGTCCGGGGCAACGCCGCGAGATGCGCCCGCCAAGCCCGGGCGTAGCGGAAGGATTGCCAGCAGTTGAAAAGAAGGAAGCCGGCGACAACGACCATCCAGACATCCCCCCTGCCTCGCTCGTCTGTCGTCAATTGCCATAGGCCTAAGGCAACCAAGACTACTCCTCCGACGAGCCCGATCACCGTCGCGACCAGCAAGCTCGTCACCGGTCCGAGAAAATACCAGAGCACCGAGCGCAGTATCTGCCCGCCATCGAGCGGGTAGATCGGTAGCAAGTTGAACAAGAGCAGGCCGCCGTTGATCCGATTGATCGTCCGCAGGCACCTCATGAAATCGGCATGGGAATCCCATAGACCTTGGCGACCGAGAAACCACAGCGCGCCGAAGAGGATCGGCGCGAGCGCCACGTTGACCAAGGGCCCCGCCGCGATGCTCCACAACTGCGCGCCCGGCCGCTGCGGCGGCGCCACGTAGGCCACGCCGCCCAAAGGCCACAGCACGATTTGCTCGGAGACGCCGCCCGTCTGGCGGCAGGCCAGCGAGTGGCCAAACTCGTGCATCAGCACGATGAGAAACAGCGCGAGATACTCCGCCACGTTCCACACCGGCGAAGAGTATTCCTTGGCACGCGAACTCAGGGTGTAGAGCGCGATGGCGAACCACGACCAGTGGAGAAACACATCGATACCGAACAAGCGGAACAGGCGGATCGAACCCTGTTTGGTGGGAAGCATCCGCCAGCGCTACCGGCCGCCGCCGTCGCGGGGAAACAAAAAAGCCCGGACCGCGCTGGGCGATCCGGGCTATCTTGAAAATTGGTGCTCAGGACAGGACGAGAACCGGCACGCCTCACGGCACACGCCCCTCAAACGTGTGTGTCTAGCAATTCCACC
>CBIHRE010000251.1:0-7224 GCA_966212385.1 uncultured Akkermansia sp.
GGCTCGACCGGAGCAGCGATCTGGGCGGGAGCCGTTTCTTGCGCGCGGGGGGGGAGCGCGGCGGACGCGTCAGGAGGCGGAGACGCAAACGTGCCACGCACTTGGATCCACACGATAAAACAGGTGAGAGGGATGAGGACCGATCCGAGGATAACCCAAAAGCGTTGACGGCGCTTGGCTTGCTTAAGCGCCGCGGTGCGGTCCGGGGCAAAGGGAGGTGCGGAAGCACCGGGGATCGCGAAGGGAGCGGTGGTCTGACCAGTGCGTTCTTTCGCTTTGGCCAAGGCTTGGGCGATTTGGCTCATGGTGAAAGAATCGTTAATTTATACGCGGTCGAAAGCAAGTCGTCTACGATAAGGGGCCTAGTAAAAATATACATAGGGGGTAGCACGCAGAAAAGCCTCGGGCTGCACCCGGGGTTTTGGAAAATGATCGTCGCACTCCCCGAGGGCCGGGGAGCTTGAAGCTACGACACGCGAATCTCGTGTGTGTTCAGCGCATCCACTCTTTGCCCTGAAGAACGAACTGCCAATTGCCGCGATACTGGCCGAGCTCGCCGTAGAACCGTTTTAGTTCCTTGGAGCGGGCTTTGTTGCGCAGCTCGTCCCGCAGCTCCTTTTGGTGGCTGTAGACGTCGTATTCCTGATCGCCGAGCCGGACCTTCACGTAGCCTTTCTCGTTCACGTAGCAGGGGGCCTCGACGAGGAAAATGCGGCCGTTGTAGCTGCCGTCACGGATGTCGGTGCCCGGCGGGAGCTCCGCATATTTGACGGCGTTCGCGAAGACATTCACCGGCGAGGTGTCGACGTGCAGGGCGAACGAGGGGCCGGTCTCGGTCTCGCTCGGGCGGACGAGCGGCATCCACTTGTCTTTGTCGTGGGTGTCCACGGTGCGGAAACGGGCGTAGATCGGGAAATGGTCGGAGAAACCGCCCGGCACCTTGCCATGCGACCAGCGGTTGGGCAGGCCGAGGGCGTTGGCGTTGAGGCCGGGGATTTTCAGCACGGCGAAGGAGCCGTCCTCGTATTGCACGCCGTTTTGGTCGTAGAGGCCGCGCGAGACGATGAGGTGCATCAGCGTGCCCCATTCGCCTTGGTAGGTGTCGGAGGCGCGTTGATCGGAAGGGAGCTCGAACCAGAGATTGTAGAGGTCGCGATCCTTGCCGCGCAGGGCGAGTTCGTTGCCCTGTGAGCCGAGCACGTCGTTGATGCCGGTCGTGCGCATCTCGCGGTAGCGCTGCTTCTGGTTGTATTGGGAGTTCAAATCGCCGGCGATGATCAGGTCGGCGTTGGGATCGTCCTTCAGGATTTCGTCGAGGCGGGTGCGGAGGACCTTGGCGTTTTCACGGCGGGCCTCCTCGGTGGCGATGTCGCCGGCGCCGGATTTCCAGTGGTTGACGAAGACTGTGAGCGGGGAGCCGTCGATATCGAGTTTCGCCTCGAGGATGCCGCGCGCGGAGCCGAGCGGAAGGGTCTTCACCGAGACGACGGGAAAGCGCGAAAAGAGGACGTTGCGCACGGCGGAGGGACGGCCGTCGTCATGCTTGAAAGGGCGTTCGTCGGTGACGACGACATGGTAGCCGACGAGACCGGCGTCGACGCAGGCCTTGAGCAGCCAGGCCTCGGCGGGCAGACCGGCTAATTCGGCGGGCAGAGGGTTCTTGGAAAGGAGGGCCGCGGCGGTGGTGTCCGCGACGGTGGCGAGCCAGGCGTCGTAATCGCCGCCCTTGATCGTCGAGGCGGGAGTTTGATCGAGCTCGATCTCGTTGAACGCGACGATGTCGGGGCCGGCGCCTTTGTTGACCTTCGCGAGCACCGCGACGGTGTTGGCGAGTTTTACGCGCAGGTGCTCGGGCGTCCACGAGGAGGCTTGGTAATCGTCGTAGACGGCGACGCCATCGACGTCGTGGAGGTTTTCCACGTTGTAGGCGACGACGGAAAAGGAGCGGGCGAGGAGCCCGGAAGCGGCGCCGGCGAGCGCGAGAAGCGCGGCGACAAGGGGCCGGCGGAGAAAACGAAAGGACATGGAAAGGCAGGCTAGGTTTGTCGGAAGAGACGCCAAGCCGGGTGCGCGGGTTGCGGGGTGACGATCCGGTGAAAAACACAAAAACACCGTCGTGGCGCCGGCGTTGACGCGCGCGGGGCGGGGGACAGCTTCGCGGGCCATGACAAAAACGCGCGGGCGCGACGAAGTTTTGAGGGTGGAAGAGCTGCGGGTGAAACGCGGCGAGACGACGGTCCTCGACGGCATCGACTGGACGGTGCGGCACGGCGAGCACTGGGTGATCCTCGGCGCCAATGGCTGCGGCAAGACATCCCTGCTAAAGGTATTGCTGGGCTATCTGACGCCCTCGGACGGGGCGATTCGCGTGCTGGGCCGCGAGTATGGCGCTTACGACTGGCGGAAGCTGCGTTGCCGGCTCGGGCTGGTCTCGAGCGCCTTGCAGGCCTCCGTGCCGGACCACGAGCGGGCCTTGGAAACCGTGGTGAGCGGACGCACCGCGCAGCTCGATTTCTGGGGCGAGCCGACGCCGGCCGAGGCGCGGGAAGCCCGGCGGCATCTTGCACGCGCGGGGGCGTCTCATCTGGAGGGGCGGCCCTGGGGCGTGCTTTCGCAGGGAGAGCGGCAACGCGTCCTGATCGCGCGCGCGCTGATGGCGCGGCCGAGCTTGCTCATCCTCGACGAGCCCTGCGCGGGCATGGATCCCGTCGCGCGGGAGGTGTTTCTCGAGCGCATGGAGACGATCGCGCGCGAGCCGCGGGGACCGCGGCTGGTCCTGGTGACGCACCACGTGGAGGAGATCACCCCGGCGTTTTCGCACGCGCTGCTGCTGCGCGGGGGCAAGGTCGTGGCGGCGGGACCGCGCGCCAAGACGCTTACCTCGGGGCTCCTCGGGGAAACCTTCGGGGCGCGGATCGCGCTGCGAAAAAGAGGCCGGCGCCTGGAGCTGCGGGCGGGACCGCCCGCCCGGCCGAAAAACACCTTGTAACGATCAATCGGATACGGAGGCCGGCGCGGCGGATTTTCTCGGGGCCGAGGCGATCGCGGCGGGAAAGGGTTTTCCCCAAAGCGCGGGCGTCTCGTCCGGGCCCGGCGTCGCCTCCGGAGCGAGGCGCGCGAGCACGTCCTCGTAGCGCAGGCTGCACTGAAGGCGGCGCTGGCCCTTTTCGTCGATCTTCGGATTGAGGACGAAGACGGCTTCCGAGAAGGGCGGGCGCGATTTCATCGTCTGCGCGCGGCGCCTCGCCTCGGCGGCGGAGACGGAGCGGTCCTTCACGACGGCGTCGAGCCGCTCGAGATCGGCGCGGGTGACCGGGCCCCACAGCGCCCGCCAGGTCGCGGGCTCGACGCGCAGGGCGAGGATCTTCACCAGGCGTTTCTCGTCGGGGGATGCCTGCGTCCAGTAGCCGAGCACGAGGATGAAGGGCTCCTCGATGTCGTGCTGGCGCAGCGCGTCGCCGAGACCCACCGGCGAGCGAAATTTCGTGGCCTTCGGGTTGACCGGTAGGCCGGCCAGCGCGGGATCGGAAAGGCGGTTCAGCTCGCCGGGAACGTCCCATTTTTGCGTGTATCCGTCGGGTCGATACCCTTGGAAGAAGGTGTCGCGGACCCAGCGTTCGAAAACGAGTCCGTGGGCCTGCTCCTCCTCGGCGACGGCCCGGGGCGCACCCGCGATCAGCAGCAGAAGAGCGAGGGCGACGAAGGGGAGGCGGAGCGGGCCGCGGCGAGGCGTCACGAGGAAAGGGTTGGCCCGGGCGGACGATGCGCGCAAGATCGAGGCGTGGACCCGGACACCGAGCAAAAGATCGCGGCAGGCTTTTCCAAGATGGCGCTGGAGACGGCGCGGCGGCACGCGTTTCTCTGCACGGGGCCGGAGTGCTGCACACGGGAGCAAGGGATGGCCTCCTGGGAGGCGCTCAAGGCGGCGTGCAAGACCTCGCGCGCGCCCGCGCTGCGCACGAAGGCGGATTGCCTGCGCGTCTGCGCGGGAGGGCCGTGGCTCGTGGTCTATCCGGAGGGCGCGTGGTATGGGGAGGCTACGCCAGAGCGGGTGGAGCGCATCGTGCGCGAGCACGTCGTCGGAGGGCGGCCGATCACCGAGTGGCTCGCACGCACGCAGCCGCTTTGCGGATAAGGGAAAGCGAGTGCCGTGAACGTAACGCCTCGGGCGCCGCCGCCGCTCAGCGGGGCTCAGGGGACCTTTTTCCAAAACAGGGTGCCGGGCCCGGTGACACCGGCGCCGACGGCGGCGAAGCTCTGGTTGCGGAAGCGGAACTGGATCGCCTCGCGGGCGTTCACGTTCACGTGGGCGTCGGCGTTGGGCAGGGGATAGCTCTCGCCGGTCGCGAGGGAGGCGGGGCGTGCGAGCTCGCGGCCGTCGACCGGGTCCTTGACCCAGTTGATCTGGACGGGGCGAAGGGCGACGACGTAGACGCGGTCATCGACCACGGCCACGGGAGTATCGGAGTGCGCGGAGTCGGAGCGCCCGCCGACGAGGGCGACGACGCCCCAGATGACCAGGGCGAGGAGCGCGAAGGCGCCGATGCCGATCCAAAGACCGTTTTTCGAGAGGAGGGCGCGGTCGAGACCGCCGAGCGGCATGCGCGGCTGGAAGGGGGCGCGTTGCGGGGTGGAGGCGGGGATGTCGGCCTCGGGGGTGAGCGCGGCCGCCGCGGCGGAGGGAGCGGAGCCGACGGAGTTGCCTTTTTTGGTGGAGGAGGCGCCGCTCGCGGAGGAGTGGCTGATCTCCATCTTGCCGTAGATCTCGCGGTTCAGGCCGCGGCCGGCGGGGCGTCCGCCTTCGCCGAGCCCGAGGGCGAGGTAGTCGGCGTTGATCTTTTCGGGCGGAAGTTTCAGGAAGCTGGCGTAGATCCGGAGAAAACCTCGGATGTAGATGTCGGGCAGCTTGATATCGAACTGGTTGCTCTCGAATTTATGCAGGTAGTCGCCGCGGATTTTGGTGGCCTCGGCGGCTTCACGGATGGAAATGCCCTTCCGTTTGCGGGCTTCTTCGAGGCGTTCGCCGATCGTCTGCATGGGGTCGAGGTATGGGGCTGACCGCGCGGGAATAAAGGCAGAAGTGTAAAGGCCGCCGCCGGAGCGTGTGGTTTAAAACGATTTGGGCTCGGGCACGACGCCGACGACTTTGACTTCGACGCGGCCCGCGGCGTCGGGGAGTCCGAGGTTTTGACGGTAGATGTCGCCGATCTCCTGCTCGAGGTAGCCTTGGATGGCGTCCAGCTTTGCGTAAGGGCGGACCTTGAGGTGCAGCGTGGTGTGAAATTTCCCGCGGCGTTTGCGCACGAGGGCGCGGGCGTGGGCGACGCCTTTGAGCTGCTCCGCGCAGGCTTCGAGGAGGCGGTGAAGCGCGTGGCGCGAGATGGCGAGCCGGCCGCCCTCTGATTTGCGCAGGACGAGGCTGGCGGTGGGGCGGATGAAAACGAGGACGACCCATAGCGCGAGGGCCAGCCAGATGAGGGCCATATCGCGGGAGAAATCGGCCCAGAGAACGTTTATGAAGGTATCGATGAACGTGGCGGAATCGGACGCGGTGTCCGGGGCGGCGGCTTCCACCAAGGTGGCGAGAAAGGCGGTCATGGGCGAGACGGCGGCGGGCGTGCTTAGTCGGTCGCGGGAGGCTCGGGCCAGGCGTCGTCGTCGTCGCGGCCTTGCTCGGTCTGGCCGGCGGGGAGGCGCACGCCCTCGATGATCACGTCGACCTTGCGCACGGGTTTGCCGGTCATGGCGGAGACCTGCTTGGCGACGGCCACCTGCACCTCGTAGGCGGTCTTGCCGATCTCGGCTCCGAAGGTGACGACGAGGCGGATCTCAATGTAGTAGTTGTCCTCGGCGTCCTCGGTGACTTTGACGCCGCGGTGGTCGGCCTCGCGTTTGGCGAAGAGTTCGCTGATGCCATCGACGATGCCGCCGCCGACCCCGGCGACGCCGGGCACGCGGAGCGAGGCGAGACGGACGATGCCGGCGACGACGTTGTGGTTGATCTTGATGTCGCCGAGGGTGGGCTGGTCGTCGCAGCGGGTGGTAGGCGTCGGATTGTCGGGCGGCGTCATGATAAGACTAGGCAACAATCCCTTGCGCGGACGGCAAATCCCAATCGTGGCGCAGGCCGTGCCCGCCCCCGGTTTCACCATCGGTGGACGGTCGGTGGGGCGGGCGGAACGCGGCGGCGGCAACAAGTCCGCGGCCGAGATGCGGCGGTTAGAGGCCGCCGCCAGAGCTCGGCCCGGAGAGCACGGGACCGTAGATCGTCTCCTTGCCATCGCGGCCGACCACGCCGAGCCAATACCAGTAGGCGCCGTCTCCGGGGACTTGGTCGACGAAGCCTTTGGCTTTGGCGGGGGAGCGAAGCAGACCGACGACGTTGCGGCCCTCGGCCGCGGACCGGTCGTTGCGGTAGATAACGACGCGGCGCAGCGAGGCACTTGGAAGCGTCCAGTTCAGCATCACCGCACGGCCGGAACGCGCCGCCTGAAACTCGGACACGGATGCGAGGACCGCTGGTGCCACGGCGGGAGCCGTCGGCGTGGCGGTCTGCGGGGCGGGCGTGGTGGCGACGGCCACGGCTGCGAGAGCGACCGGTGCGTGCAGAAAGCGCGAGGGCGGCAGGGCTCCCTCGGTGAAACGGATGTCGTCGATGCAGCCCTGGACGTGGTCGACCATACGGCCGTCATACCAACCGCGACCGAAGGTCCAGATGCCGCCTTGGGTGGCGAGGGCGTTGTTGGCGCCTGGGCGGGAATCGAGGGCGGTGGAGGCGGCGAGGGCGTAGCCTTTGCCATCGTTGCGATCAATATACATGGACACGGTGGCTCCGTCGCTGACCAAGGCCACGTGATACCAGACGCCGACCTCGGCGGCGTAGGGCGACTCGATTTGATAGCGCGAACCGTCGGCGGTCGCGAAATCGAGGCGGAAGCGATCTCCCTCGCCGTCGTTTTGAAAGTAAAAGTCGGACTTGGGCGTGCCGGGCGTGCTGCTGCCGTCGCGACCGATGATGGTGTTCCAACCCTCGAGGTTATCGAGGCGGACCGAGACCTCGATGGTCCAGGCCTTGGGCGACCAGGAGTTAAGCGTGGGATCGGTGGTGTAGCCGTCCTGGGGGGCGTTGAGGCGCGCGCAAAGACCTTTTCCGGTCAGCGTGTCGCTCGAGTAGGAGGGGCCGACGATGTCGTCGTAGCCGTTGAGGGCGTAGTCGTTGCCAGA
>CBIHRE010000252.1:0-7198 GCA_966212385.1 uncultured Akkermansia sp.
CTGGTGCTTCGACGGCAAGGCCTTGCCGCCCGTGATCCGGGTCAAGCTCGGGCATTCGGTGCGGCTGGCGGCGCACGCGGTGGGCTGCGACCAGACGGAGGCGGGCCGGGTCGGGTTCGCGCGCATCCATGCGCTGGGCCACCGGCGGGCGGGTTTCGTCACGCATCCGGGGGCGGAGGCGAGCTCGCGCTTTCACGCGGGGTTTCTTTTCGAGCGGGAGAACACGCCCGGCGCGGCGGCCCTGCCGGGGCTCGTGCTCGATGAGGGTGAGGGCGCGGAGACGCGCGAACGGTTGCGCCGGTGGATCGACCTGCACCGTCCCGAAGCGATCTTCACGACCCACGCGGGGCTGCGGCGGATGCTGGCCGAGATCGGCGTCGAGATGCCCGGGGAGATCGCGCTCGCGGCGACGAGCGTGCTGGATGGAAACGTCGACGCGGGGATCGATCAACGTCCGGAGGAAATCGGGCGCGCGGCGGTGGAAATCCTCGACGGACTGATCTCCCGCGGGAGCTTCGGGCTCCCGGCGATTCCGAGGATGACGACGGTGCTGCCCGGCTGGCGGGATGGCGCCAGTTTGCCGGCGCGCGCGACGGCGCGGTCAACTGGATGACCGGCGGGAAGGTTGTAACCAAAGCGTCGATACGGATTCTGTTTTCCCGCCGCGGATCGCCTCGCCGTCGCGTGGCCGCAACCCCGCGGTTTCCATCAACCCCACCAGAAAATGCCCCCTCGTTCCCTCGTCCTCCTCGGGCGCGCCGCTTTCGCCGGCTGCGCCTTCTTGTTCGCCGCGCACGCGCGCGCGGCCACCGCCACGGTCAATCCCGGCGACAGCATCCAGGCCGCGCTCGACGCCGTCGCCGCCGCCGGCGGCGGGACCGTCTACGTCAACTCCGGCAACCACACGCTTTACTCGAAGTGCCGGGTGCCGGACAACGTCACCCTCAAGGGCAGCGGCACCACGCGCCCGGTGCTGATCTCCGCCAGCCGGTGGAACGACGACATCGTGTGCAACAAATCCATCCCCTTCTCCAACGTGAAGGTGGACTACATCTCGGTGAACGGCGGCCTGACCAACGCGCAGATGGACGCCGGGACCTACAACAACACCAACGGCATCGACATCTCCGACCAGCATAACACGGTCACGAACGTGAACGGCACGATCATCAACTGCTACGCGACCAACTGCTCGATGGGCTACGTGATGGGCCGCATCAGCAACGGCCGGCTGGACTCCTGCACGGTGACCAACTGCGGCGGCGCGCCGATCGGCAGCACGCCCGGACTGCACAACATCTACATCTCGGACAACGATCCCTTCATCGCGCGCTATGTGACCTCCACTTATTGTCGCACCGGCATGGGGCTGAAGCTGACCGACTTCTACGGCAACCGGACCGAGACGAGCCAGATCGTCGAGTATTGCCAGTTGAACAACAACTACGACCGCGGCACCGCGATCTACGACCTCAACCCGCTCATCGTCCGCAACAACACCTGCAACAACAACGGCAAGTCCGGCATCAACATCTTCCGTTGCACCTCGGGCGGCCAGCTCCTGAACAACACCGCGACGGGTAATCTCTACTCGGGGAACGTGGCCTACGACATCTGGCTGAACGCCTGCTCGGGCATGACGATCTCGGGCAACACCTACGGCACGAAGAACGGGTTCTAAGGACGCGTCCAACATGTCACGTCGTCCTCGCCTGATACTCGCGGCGACGGCGGCGGTCCTTGCCCTTCTGGGCATCCTCGCCTCGCGGGCGCGGCGGAACGAATCCGCCGCGCCCGTTTTGGCGTCCGGGCCGTCCGCCGAGCGTGCCTCCGTTTCCAACGTCGTCAGCATCGCGCCGAGCTCGGAGCCGTCGACGGCCGCGGTCGCAGCCGTCGCGTCGGCGCCGCCCCTGATCGAGTCGCCCGAGGCACGCCTGCGCCGGCAGGTGGCGGAGATCTCGGCGGAGTTCGAGCGACTGCGTTCGCAGCCGGACGACATCGACCGTTTCCGATCCAGCGCGGAACTGGAAAACGAATACGCCTATCTGCTGGAGCAAAATCCCGCGCTCGCGGCGATGCTCGTGCGGCAGATGCCGCCGGGCTTCGTCGATACTCATTTCGGGGTGCTGGCGCTTTTGCGATGGTCCGCGACGGATCGGCAGACGGCGGCCGAGTGGATGGCCGTGCACCCGGCGGCGACGCGGCCCGCGGCGGAGGCGCTGGTCCGGGGCTGGCTGGCGCAGGACGAGGCTTCGCTCAAGGCCCACCTCGCGGCGCTGCCGCCCATCGCCTGGCGGAGCAGTCTCGCGTATGTCGCCGCCGAGGACGCGTTTCTCGCGAAGCGGCCGGAGGCGGTGCTATCGCTGCTCGACTACATGCCGTCCGCCGATGCGCGTCGTCGGCAACTCGCGGAGTGGAACGCCACCGCCTGGGCCATGCAGGACGTCGAGGCGGCCGCGGCCTGGGCCGCGCGCGAGCCGGACGCCGGGCGACGGCAGGCTCTTCTGGCTGCGGTGGTGATCGGCGAGGCCAACCGTGATCCGGAGGCGGCGGCGCGGCGTCTGTTTCGCGATGTGGGCGAGGGGATGGCGAGCGCGGATGCCGTCGAGGCGATCGCACGCCTCTGGACAATGCGAGACGCCGCGGCGGCGGCCCGCTGGGCGGCGAGTCTGCCTGACGGGCCCTTGCGTGAGCGGGCGGAGGCGGGGCTGCTCACGGTGGTCGCGCCGTAGGCGTGAGCGGCGGTGGCGGACCTTGTGGTTCGAGGTGGGCGTGCGCGTCTCTGCGCACGCCGCGGTGGAGCAGCCGTCAATCCATGGGCGGAGGGCCCCACCCATCCACGTGAGATACCGATGCGGCAGACCGCGGGATCAGTGGTCCTTGAAGACGAGCTTCGGCTCGGTGTCGAAGAGGGGGGCGGCCTCTGCGCGGACGATTCGGAGACCGTAGATCGCGCCGGCGATGTCGCCGGGGCGGGGCGCGACTCGCAGGTTGATCTTCTCTTTGCCGCGGGTCAGCTGCGCCGGGATGGCGATCACGCGGTCGAAGAAATCGCCGGGGCGGTTGGCGAGCAGGCGTTGCTCGCCGAGCGGGCTGTCGTCGACAAGGAGGTCGAAGATACGCTCGTGCCAGACGCCGCCCCAGCAGGTGAGCACGAGCGCGGCGGGGGCGGACGGATCGCAGCGAAGCGAGTAGGAGAACCAGCCGCCGTCGCGGGCGAGGCGGCCTTTGCGGCCGGAAAATTCCTCGATCTCGGAGCCTTCGTGGGCGAAGGCGTGGTCCACCTCGGGTTGCTGGTAGCCGGGGGCGACGACATCGAGTGTGGCGGCGTCGAGGAGGCGGCGGGTCTCGGCCTCGGCGCGGAGTTCGCCCTCGCGGCGCGTCCATTCGTCGGTGGAGAGAAGCGGGAAATACACGGCGTATTGCTCCTCGTAGACGCGGTAGAACGGCACGAAAACGAGATCGGCGGGGCGGACGACGCCGTGGCTGGAGAACTCCAGGGGGGCGGCGCCTGTCGGGCGCAGGCCGGCGAGGGCGGACTCGACGGACGCGGCGACGAGCACGGGCGGAAAGGCGTCGGTTTTTCCCCGCGCGGCGAGGTGCTCGGAGAAGCGTTGTTTGGCGGGGTTGTCGACGCCGGGCTCGTCGGGGACGAGGGCAGAGAGGAGCACGGGACCGTGGAGCAGCGCGAAGATTTTTCCGTCGGAGTGCGGCAACGGCTCGGCGCGGGGGCGCATGGGGAAACGCAGCTCGAGCGTGTCGCCATCGTGCCACTCGCGTTCGATCCCGAGGTAGGAGGACGGGGCGGAGCGGGAGGGCAGGTTTTCGCCGTTGAGCGCGAGCACGGGCGCGTCGCACCAGGCGGGGTGGCGCAGCTTGAGGGTGAAGCGGACGGGGCGGGCGCAGGAGATCGTGACGCGCACGGTTTCCTCCTCGGGGAAGCGGGTGTGGAGCTCGAGACGGACGCCGCGCTCGGCCCAGTCGACGACGGCGGCGAAGTAGAGGTTGAGCCAGAGCGTGTCGTCGGCGGCGAAGGCGAGCTGCTCGGCGTAGCGCGTGGGGTTTTCGAGGCCGGTGCCGACGCAGCACCACCAGGAGTCGCGGGGCGTGGAGAATACCTTCACGCCGACGGAGCCGAGGCCGAGGAAGTAGCCGAACTCGCCGGGCGCGCGGCCGATGTTGGCGGCGAGGTGGTTGAGGAGCGCGCGCTCGACGAAGTCCATGTGCGCGGCGTCGGGCTCCCAGGAGAAGAGGTGGCGGGTGAGCTTGAGGAGGTTGTAGGTGTTGCAGGTCTCGCAGGTGTTGGGCGTGAGCCTTTGCGGGAACTGCTCGACGGAGAAGAAGTGCTCGCTCTCGCCATGGCCGCCGGTGGCGTAGGAGCGGCGGCGGACGACGTGGTCCCAGAAGGAGGTGGCGGCGCGGTGGTAGCGGGGATCGCCGGTCTGCTCGTATTCGCGGGCGAGGCCGAGGACCTTCGGGATCTGCGTGTTGCCGTGCAGACCGTCGAGGCGGTCTTCGCCGAGGAACATGGGCGCGAGAACGGCCTCGTGGTGGAACGCGCGAGAGGCGAGGTCGAGGTAGCGCGCGTCGCCGGTGTCCTCGGCGAGGTCGGCTAGGACCTCGTTCATGCCGCCGTGTTCGCAGCGGAGCATCGTCTGGATCTGGGCGGGGGAAAGGTCGGCGAGGGTGTCGGCGAGCCAGTCGGCGACGCCGCGGGCAACCTTGAGGGCGAGGGCCGAGGCGGCGAGACGGTGGGCGTCGCGGAGGCCGGCGAGGAGCTTGTGGAGGGTATAGAAGGGGACCCAGACGCCGTTGAGGGAGAAGGGCGTGGCGTCGACGCGGCCGGCGCGGAGGGCGGCGAAGGCGGTCTTGTCGACGGGGAGGACGTAGCCGTCGGCGTTGGCGGCCTGGCAGGCGGCGAGCTCGGCGACGACATGGTCGAGGCGGAGGCGTATCCAGCCGGCCCCGACGGAGGCGTGGAGGTGGGCGAGTGCGGAGAGGTAGTGGCCGAGCGAGTGGCCGGAGATGTCGCGGGATTCCCAGCCGTCGTAGCGCTCGGCGCGGGGCGGGAGGCCGGCCTGGATGCGATAGGGGGCGAGGAGGCGGTCGGGATCGAGGGCCTCGAGATGACACGCGTTGACATCCTGGCGTTCTTTTAGCGGGCCGTCGAGGAGGCGGACCGAGGCGAGCGGCAGAGGGCGGGGCGATGCGCGGCGGACGGGCGCGGCGACGACGGGAGAGGGGGCGGACATGGGCCGGGGTGCGGACGCGGAGGTGCAAACGAAACGACGGCGGCCCGGAGCGGGACCGCCGTCGTCGGAGCGAGAAGGATGGGCGCGGATCAGAGGCTGACGCGGTTGTTGAGGCGGGCGTCGCCTTTTTTGAGCATGTCGACGTGGCCGTCGAAGAAGACGGCGAGCCAGCCGGAGCCGTGGACGGGCTGGTCGGGCAGGTCGACATACCAGCTGGCGCTGGACAGGGTGGGGTCGATCTCGGTGGGCGTGGTCTTGTCCACCTCGACGGCCATCCAGCGGCGGGAGGACTCGAAGGAGGTGGAGAGGCGGGAGAACTTCATGCTGCCAAGGCCGGAGGCTTTGTTGCCGAAGGGGTAGACGAGGGCGCCGTTGTTGCCCATGACGGTGTTGCCGAGCTCGATGCTGGGCGGGAAGCTGCCGGTGGCGCGCTTGGCGGCGAAGGCGGGGCTTTCGAGAATCGGGCAGTAGAGCTTGCCGACGCCGTCGATGGTTTTGGCAACGCGGGTGATGTAGCGGCCGAGCTGGTCGATGGACTGGATGGCGGCGCGGGGCTCGGTGCCGGTGCCGGAGTAGTTCATGTAGGCGCTCTGGCCGGTGCCGAGGGCGAAGCTGGCGTTGATGCCGCCGGTGTCGGTGCCGGCCACGTAGAGGCCGGGCATCTTGTCGCGGTTGTCGGCGGCGAAGGCGCCGACGGCGACGCCGATCTGGCGAAGATTGGAAACCATCGACGCCTTGGAGGCCGACTGACGGACCTTGGAGATGGTGGGGATGAGGATGGCGGCGAGGATGCCGATGATCGCGATGACGGTGAGGAGCTCGATCAGGGTGAAGCCGCGGCGGGCCCGGGGAGAGACGAAGGACATGAGAGGGGCGGGGGTGATGAGCGACACCATGCAGAACGGCGGGCTGGCCGGTAAGTCGCGGATCCGTTAAACTGGTAACAGAAGATTCGTTTTCGGAGGGTAGTCTTTGGGCTCGGCGCTCGGGGATGATCGTGCGCTGGCACTTACGACGAGGGCGACTTGGCGCGCGGGGAAATATCGAGGCGCGCCTTGCAGGAACGCGCGCTTACTGGTGGCGCCGCGGTGGGGGCGGCCCGCTGTGCTGTTCGCGCCCGAGATAAGCGGCCGCCGAGCGTGGCAAACAGTGTCGCGGAATGCGCGCCGCTCGAGGCGCTCATACGAGCACAGGCAGGAACGCCTCTGTCACTTCGCCGCGGGCGAGGCGGGGCCGCCGTTGGCGATGCCGTTGGCGGGGAGGCCCCAGGCGCCGGGGCTGGCGAGGAGGGCGGCCTCCTCGCTGCGGCGGCCGGAGGTCTCGAGCTTGGAGTCGACACGGGTGTCGCTGGAGATGACGGGAGCGGCGGCGATCTCGTTGACGAGGGTCACGCCGCGGGTGGGGGCGGGTTTGATGGGGCTGGCCATCTCGGCGTGCTCGGGCATGCCGAAGCCGAAGAGGATCGGGATGGCCGGGATGGCGCGTTCGCCGAGCTGGGAGGAAAGACGCACGCGATGGTTTTCGCCGGCGATGGTCGCGACGGTATGGACGAGGGATTCGGGGCCGTCGCCGACGAGCTCGAGTTCGACCTCGGAATCGTGGCCGCCGCGGAGGTAGAGGAGCGGGCCGTGGGCGATGTCGCCGCGGGAGCGGCGGACGATGGTCTGGGAACCGATGAGGAAGCCGCGTTCGCAGCCGCGGGCGACGCAGTTTTCGAGCAGGGACTTTTGCGGGGATTCGTCGCGGACGCCGATCTCGAAGCCGGCGCGGGTGTTGATGGCGGTGCAGTTGAGGAGGGTGACGCGGCCTGCGTTGCCGTAGGTGCGGAAGCCGTCCTCGACGAGGGCCTTCACGTAGCCGGGGGTGATCATGTGGCGGCCGTCGCGGTTGGGGTAGACGGACTTGAAGCCGAGGTCGAAGGCGGGGCCGGAGGTGTCGCGCAGCAT
>CBIHRE010000253.1:0-7195 GCA_966212385.1 uncultured Akkermansia sp.
GCGCGCGGGGAGGAGTGCAGGAGCGCGATGGCGGCCGTGCAAAGCGCCGCAGCGATCCACCAGGCGGGGCGGACCGCCTCCGCGACGAGCAGGGAACTGGCCGCGGCGACGAAGAGGATCTTCAACCCGAGGACGGGCGTGGCGAGAGACACGTCGCCGTCCATCGCCATGAAGGTGAAGATCTGCCCGGCGAGAAACAGCGCGCCGCCGACGGCGGGTTGCCAAAGCGCGCTCCAGACGAGCTCGCGTCCGCCGAGCAGCCAGAGCGCGGAGAAGCAGAGGCCCATCGCGACGTTGGAGACGAAAGCGGTGCGCCAGAGGCCGACACCGTGGGCGGAGGCGCGTTTGATGAGGAGCACCGCCGCGACGTAACCCGCGCCGCTGGCGAGCGGCAGCAGGACGGAGGCGAGGGGAACCGGAGCCGCGGCGGGCCCGGAGGCGGAGACGGCGGCGAGCACGCTCACGGGATGCGGTAAAAGGGGTTGGGCAGCTTGAATGCGCGTTCGGCGTGGCCGCCGGCGAGATCGCTGTGCTGGTCGCCGATGGTGGCGATGATCGTCCAGCCTTCGGCCTCCCAGGCGGCGCGCGCGGCGATCTTGCGCGTGGCGGAGCCGGACGAGGCGGCATCGCGCGAGTCGGCGAGACGGAGCGCGGCGTAGTCGGCGAAGCCGGCGCGGCGGAGATTCTTCTCGGTGCCGACGCGCTCGTCGGGATCGCGGCGACCGGTGAGAAAAAGAACGGCGATGTCGCGGGCGCGGGCCTCGCGGAACAGCTCGAGCATGGGTTCGAGCGCGGGCGCGTTGGCGGAATCGATCCACGCGGCCCAATCGCGCGGATGGTAACCGAAATCCTCGGCTCGCATGTGCGGCAGGTTGGAGAGCGCGGTTTCGTCGATGTCGAGGACGAGGGCGAGGCGTTCGCCGGGGCGGCGCGCCTCGGCTCGACGAACGATCCATGCGCGGGCCTCGGCGGCGGCGGCGGCGAATTCGCGGGCGTAGGCGCCCGAGTCCACGTAGGCGAGGACGGCGGCCTTGGCGTCGGAAAGGTTGAGAGGCTCGGCGGAGGCGGGCGGCGAGGTCCGGGGGCGCGGTCCCGCGGCGCAGCCGCCGAGCAAGGCGAGGACGGCGAGCAGAAGGGGGGGCAGGCGGGCCGGCGAGCAGGCTCCGGAAATGGACATCATGGGGGCGGGAGAATGCGTGCGGGCGAGGGCGGCGCAACCGCCGTCGCCGGTAGAAAAGGCGAATCGTTTGCGCGCGGCACGAGAGTGGCTTGCGTCCCCCTCATGCATGTCACGGTGGGCATGGGGCCGCGGGCGACACGCGAGGCGGGCTGGAGGCGCCTCGAGTCGTTTCTGCCGTCCGCGTGGGACTACGAGAGCCGCAGGGATTTCGTGGAAGCTCCCTCGCATGCGAATGTTTCGGGCCTGTCGCCGTGGTTGCAAAAACGTCTTCTTCTCGAGGAGGAGGTGGTGGCGGCGACGCGCGCCTGGTGGGGTTTCCGCAGGGTGGAAAAATTCATCCAGGAAACCTGCTGGCGCACCTACTGGAAGGGTTGGCTCGAGCACCGGCCCGAGGCCTGGGACCGGTGGGAAAAGGCGGTGCCGAGGCTGCGCGACGAGCTGCGGGGCGAGCGCTTGGCCGAGTATCAGGCGGCGCTGGCCGGGGACACGGACATCGCCTGCTTCAACGCCTGGGCCCGGGAGCTGCGGGAGACGGGCTGGCTGCACAACCATGCCCGCATGTGGTTCGCCTCCATCTGGATTTTTACGCTGCGGCTGCCCTGGGAGCTGGGCGCGGCCTTTTTTCTCGAGCATCTCCTCGACGGCGATCCCGCGAGCAACACGCTCTCCTGGCGCTGGGTCGCCGGGTTGCACACGCCCGGCAAGACCTACCTGGCCCGGTCGGACAACATCGCCCGGTATCTGAGGGACGAATACGCGCCACCGGAGGGCCGGCTGGCCGCGGAGGCTTTTCCCATCCGCGAGCCGCCTCTGCCCGCGGTCAGGCTTGTGTCGCGGCCCTCGGGCTGGCGCGAGGCGGAGCTGGGCGAGGGGGCGGGGCGCCTCGGTCTCTGGCTGCATCCGGAGGATCTTTGCGCGGAGCTGGGCGGCCTGGCGGACGCTCCGCTGGCGGCGATTTTCGCAGGCTGGCCCCGGGCGATCGCGGCCCGCTGCGGGTGGGCCCCGCGCGTGGAGGCGTGGACGCGCGCGGCGCTGGACGACGGCGCAAAGAGGGCCGGGGCGCGTTTCGGCTGCGAGGCGACCGTGGGTGTGCACGAGAATCTGGCCGAGGCGCTGGCGGAGTGGGCGCGAGCGGAGCGGCTGGACGCGGTGCTGGTGCACGAGCCGATGCAAGGCCCTTGGCGGCCGGAGGCGCAGGGGGCCGAGGCGGCCTTGGGCAAGGCGGGCGTGCGCTTGGTGTGGATCCGACGAAAATGGGACGACCGCCTCTGGCCGCACGCGACAGGGGGCTTTTTCTCCTTTTGGGAGGCGGCGAAGCGGGAACAGGGCTTGGGGTGAGAGCGGAAATCGCACAGGGCATTGCAAGTGCAAGGAGGTCGCGCTGTCTGGGTGACATGCGTGTGAATTCGCGAAACTTTCTGGCGTGGCTCCGAAGAGAATGGGTGCGCGCGCTCGTCGTGGGCGTGCTTGCTCTGTTTGCGGTGGATGCGTGGCTGGAGTGCTTAACTGCTCTCGGCGGCTTCCGTTTTGAGCCGGCTTGGGATGGCGGCCGGGACGCGATGTTGCGGGCCGTTTTGGCGTGGTTGGTGGCGGTGGAGCCCGCGAAATGGGGATTTCGCGTCGGCTTGCTGGCTGCCGCGGGTGCGGGGTTCGGCATCATCTTTGTTGTGGTTGCCCCGATCGTGGCTCCATGCGATCCCGCGAATCCGGTTGGCGTGGCCTTCGGCGCACCGTCGGTCGCGCTGAAGGTGGGTCTGATCGGCGTTTTTGCGATTTGCGCGCTTTCGTTGCGACGTTCGCATCGGGCGAGAGCGGCGGAGGTCGACGGGGCGAAACCGTCGGATTGATCTACGCCACGGCGCGGAGGTGGGCGAGGGTCTCGCCGGCGGAGCGGGCGATGGCGGCGAAGGGCGGCGAGATGAGCGGATTGGCTGCGACGAGGCGCCAGAATTCGGCGGCGAGCGCGGCGGCTTCGTGCCAGATCTCGCGGTCGGCGGGGAGCGGGAGCGGCGGGGCGAAGTCGGGCGAGGGGGTGGCGTTGCCGACGGTCGGCGCCCACTGCATCGGGAGCATGTCGTAGGCGGGGGCGAGGCGGAAGGGCAGCGCGTCGTCGAACCAGAAGGCGAGGTTGCCGAAATGCATGTCGCTGTTGCCGATCAAACGGCCGAAGGCGTGGCGCAGGCGGGTGGAGCGCAGCGCGGGAGCGTCGATCAGGCCGCGGGCGTGGAGGTGCGCGGCGACGGCGGGCCATTGGTTGGAATCGGGGCCGTCGAAGGCGTCGTGTAGGGCGCGCAGGGATACGACGCCGCGGCGGCCATGGGCGCCAACGCGGTCGTAGCGCGGCGTTTCGAGGAAGATGCGGTCGCCGGCGTGGACGAGGCGGGGTGCGGCGTGGGCTTCGCCGTGCGCGTGGAGCAAGGCTTGGGCGATGGCCTCGGCGATGTAGAGATCGCCCCAGCGGCGGCCGGTGGGGGTGGAGAGGAGGTCGGTGAACTTGACGAGGACGGGCGTGGGGAGCGGGGGGCGGGGAGCGGGGAGCACGGAGCCGGAGTCGGAGTC
The DNA here is from genome assembly GCA_966212385.1 of uncultured Akkermansia sp. GTDB lineage: Bacteria > Verrucomicrobiota > Verrucomicrobiia > Opitutales > Opitutaceae > IMCC26134_A. The sequence continues at coordinate 3,740 of CBIHRE010000253.1, forward strand.
GGAAGGAGAGGAAGCGGACGGGGCGGCGCGGGGGGACGCCTCGCCGTCGATCACGGGCGGGACGCCCGTGCCACCTGCGGATGCGTAAAGCGCGTTGGGGTCAACGCGCTCCACCGGGGCCAGCGTGACGAGGAACTTGGGTTGCTCGCCTTCGACGGAGGAGCCGGCGACGCCGGAGCTCGCGGCGGTGGCGGCGAGTTCGGGGTAGCGCGTGGCGCGGGCGGATTCGGGGAGCGGCGCGGGCGGGGCGAGGAGGCGTTCTTGGAAACGGCGCAGCGGGATGTCGCCGACGATGAGGTCGCCGGAGAGGTCGTCGCCTTCGGAGGCGAGGTAGACGAGCGTGTCGTCGTCGGTGGGCCAGTTGCGCGGGTCGGGATCGAGGCCGAGCGCGGGCGGCAGGGCGCGGGCGATGGCGCGGCCGAGGAAGCCTTGGGGGCGGACTTCGCTCAGGAAAAAGGGGAAGCCTTCGCTGAAGCCGCCGAGGCCGAGGAGCTGGTCGGCCCAGGCGGGCGGGTTGGCGGCATCAGTCCAAGTGAGGCGCCAGCCGCCGTGGAGGGCGGTGATCTCGGCCCAGTCTTGCGGGCGGCCGTCGGCGTCGATGCGGCGGATGGGGAAAGTGTCGCCGAGGGCGCGGATCGAGCGGCGGAGGGCGTAGGTAGCGCCGCGGGTGGTGCCGAGGCGGACGATGGCGGGGCCGAGGGCGGTGAGCGCGCGGGAGATGCGGGAACGGTCGGCGGCGGCGGCGGCGGCCAAGGCTTGCGCGGTCTGGGGGCCTTGCGCTTGCAGGCGCAGGGTGAGCGCGGCGGGGTCGACTTTACGCGGAGAGGGCATCTGTGGCGGTAAGCGCACAGATATTTTGCATTATCTCAATCTGGAAGTTATTTTAAATAAAGCCGCTTATAGAGCATCTCCGTGTTTAAGCGCACAGATAGATTAAGCGATATGGCCTATACGCGGGTGGGCATAGGCTAGGCAACGGGCGGAGGGACCCGCCCGTCCACCTGACGGCGAGGTTAGGCTTCGATCAGGTCCTTCTCCACGCGGAGGTTTTCGATGATGAAGTCCTGACGCTTCGGCGTGTTCTTGCCCATGTAGAACTCGAGGAGTTCGGCGCTGTTGTGGAGGTGTTCGAGGGTGACTTTTTCGGCGCGCATTTCTTCGCCGATGAAGTCCTTGAACTCGCTTGGGCTGACTTCGCCCAAGCCTTTGAAGCGGGTGATCTCGGCGTTTTGGCCGAGCTTGTGGAGGGCGGACTGTTTCTCGGCCTCGGAGTAGCAGTAGAGCGTCTCCTTCTTGTTGCGGACGCGGAAGAGGGGCGTCTCGAGGACGAAGAGGTGGCCTTGGGTGATGAGCTCGGGGAAGAACTGGAGGAAAAACGAGATGAGCAGCAGGCGGATGTGCATGCCGTCCACGTCGGCGTCGGTGGCGATGATGACCTTGTTGTAGCGCAGGCCGTCCATGCCTTCCTCGATGTTGAGGGCGCTTTGGAGGAGGTGGAATTCCTCGTTCTCGTAGATGACCTTCTTGGTGAGTCCGTAGGTGTTGAGGGGCTTTCCTTTTAGGGCGAAGACGGCCTGGGTGTGGACGTCGCGGCAGGCGGTGAGGGAGCCGGCGGCGGAGTCGCCCTCGACGATGAAGAGGGAGCTTTCCTCGGCGCGCTTGTCCTTGGTGCCGAGGTGGGCGCGGCAGTCGCGGAGCTTCTTGTTGTGGAGGGAAGCTTTTTTCGCGCGCTCGCGGGCGAGGTTGCGGATGCCGGCGAGTTCTTTGCGCTCGCGCTCGCTCTCCTCGATCTTGCGCTTCAGGTCCTCGGCGACGGCGGGGTTGCGGTGGAGGTAGTTGTCGAGCTGTTGTCCTAAAAAGTTGGATACAAAGTTGCGGACGCTGGGGCCCTTGGGGCCGACGTCGGCGGAGCCGAGCTTGGTCTTGGTCTGGGATTCGAAGACGGGCTCCTGGACGCGGATGGAGACGGCGGCGACGATGGATTGGCGGATGTCGGCGGCGTCGTATTCCTTTTTGAAGAAGTTGCGCAGGGTCTGGACGTAGGCCTCGCGGAAGGCGGCGAGGTGGGTGCCGCCCATGGTGGTGTGCTGGCCGTTGACGAAGGAGTAGTATTCCTCGCCGTAGTGGCCGGCGTGGGTGACGGCGACCTCGATGTCCTCGGCCTCGAGGTGGATGAGCGGGTAGAGGGGCTCGCCGGTGAGTTTTTTGGTGAGCAGGTCGCGGAGGCCGTTCTCGGATTTGTAGGCCTTGCCGTTGAAGACGAGGGTGAGCCCGCGGTTCAGGTAGGCGTAGTTCCAGAGCATCTCCTCGATGAACTCCAACTTGAAGCGGAAGTCCTGGCCGAAGAGGGCGGTGTCGGGGGTGAACTCGATGAGGGTGCCGTTCTTTTCGCCGGCGGGGGCGGCGATGACCTTCGACTCCTTGGTCAACTTGCCGGCGGTGAACTCGACGACCTTGGTCTGGCCGTCGCGGATGGCCTGGGCGCGGTAGTAGGAGGAGAGGGCGTTGACGGCTTTTTGGCCGACGCCGTTGAGGCCGACGGCTTTTTGGAAGGTCTCGGAGTCGTATTTGGCGCCGGTGTTGATGATGGAGACGCAGTCGACGAGTTTGCCCAGCGGGATGCCCCGGCCGTAGTCGCGGACGCGGAGGGAGCGGTCGTTGAGCTCGACCTCGATCTTTTTGCCGAAGCCCATGGTGAACTCGTCGATGCAGTTATCGATGGTCTCCTTGAGCAGGACGTAGATGCCGTCCTCGGGGTGGGCGCCGTTTCCGAGGCGGCCGATATACATGCCGGGGCGCAGGCGGATGTGTTCGAGCGGCGAGAGGGTCTTGATCGAGGCTTCGGTGTAGGCGTTGGCCATGGAGAGAGCAGGGATCTTGGAGCGAGGAGCAGGGAGCCGGAGGGAGGGAGCGAGGGCTCGGAGGAGAAAGAGAATGAGTAAAAGAAAGAGAACGATTTCCCGGAACGGGCGTCACCCTTTGGCGCAAGGCGGGTGCGGCAAGCGAAAAGGCGCGGGGTGGCGGGGGGGATCGCGGATGCGCGCGTGGGTCGTGCGTCATGTGACGTAGCGGAGAAGCCGGAGGCGGATGTTGTTTTTGGCGGGCGGGGTGTTTTGGGTGGGCGGATGCAAGTCCACGCACGCATCTCGAAGGAATGGCGCCGCCGCATGATCTTCCTGTTTTTGATGATCTTCGGATCGGGCCTCTGGTTTCTCTCCGACGGCTACATCATGTGGCCCAAGGAGGCGAAGCGCTTCGAGGAGATCTACAAGCCGATGGCCGAGCGGATGATCTCCGAGGGCAAGGCGAAGGACCAGAAAGATCCGGTCTTGAAGCGCGAGTGGGAGCGCTACGCGGAGCAGCACGACCTGCCGGCCAAGGTGCCGAAGGAGCGCACGCCGGGCGACCTCGCGGGGCAGCGCGTGACGGGCTGGGTCATGTTCGTCGGCGCGGGGA
>CBIHRE010000254.1:0-7184 GCA_966212385.1 uncultured Akkermansia sp.
CGCTCGCCACCGGCTTCGCGGTATTTTTCCAGCAGCACGCGGATGATCACGCGGACGCCGTCGAGGGGGCGGGCGAAGCCCTCAAGGAAGAGCGCCTTGAACATGATCACGAACTGCCCGAACTCCATGTCGTGCTCGGTCGCGCTGCCGTAATACATCACCGGGCAGAAGAGCATGTCCTCGAGCAGCGGATCGGTGACGTGGCGCCGCACGATGACGCGGGCGCTCTCGGGTTTCGCGTCGAGCGAAACGTCGTCGTAGGTCCGCACGAGTTGCACCAGCGCGCGGAAGCCGTCGATCTGCGCGGGGAAGGCGCGCGCCACCTCGGACTCGAACACCGTGAAATCGTTGGTGAACGCAAGCGAGGTCTCGCCGCGCGGACCGAAGGCGATGCGCGAACGTTTTTGCGGGTGCAGCGCGAACTCGTCGCGGTCGATGCGGAGCTGGCGGAGGAGTTTCCCGAGCGGGCTGCCTTTGACGCCGGGCGGCACCCAGTTGGTCATGGCGTGCAGGCCGACGTCGTATTTGCGGCCGTCGATCGCGTAGAACGAGTTGAGGCCGCCGGGCGCGTTGTGGCGCTCGAAGATGCACACGCGTTTGCCGAAGTGCGCGAGGCGGATGCCGGCGGCGAGGCCGGCCATGCCCGCGCCGATGATGGCGACGTCGTAGTGCGAGGAGGTGTTCATTGACGAAGCGGAGATTGGCCGCAAAAAGGCGCAAGAGGCGCAAAAAGAAAGGCCATGGCCGGTTCGTTTTTGCGCCTTGTGCGCCTCTTTGCGGCCATGAAAAAGGCCTGACCGAAGTCAGGCCTCCGAGAGATCGGAAGTTCTCGCCGGCTTACTTGCCGAGGGCGGTGAACTTCGGGGTGAGGTATTCCGCGCAGCTGTCGAGCGAGGCGAGGTGGATGTAGTCGGCTTCGGGAACCTCGATGCCGTGCTGCTTGCGGAGCTCCATGACGATGTCGAGGAAGTCCATGCTATCGAGCTGCATCTGATCGCGCAGACGGACGTCCGGCTTGATGTTGGAGAGGTCCTCGTCGGGGGCGATGTCGGCGATGATATCGAGGACGATTTGCTTGCAGGCGTCTTTGGTCATGAGAGTCGGAACGGGAGTAAAGGGTCCGGATTAGGCAACAAAGCGTTTCACAATCAACGTGGAATTGATGCCGAGCATGCCGAAGGAGTTATTCAGGATCGCGTCCACCTTCGCGGCCTTCTTCGGGGTATTGAGCACGAGGCCGGGGATGTCGCAGAGCGGATCGAGCTCCTCGACGTTGATCGTCGGGTGCACCACGAGGTCGTCGAAGCTCGGCAGGTTGCCCGCCAGCTCGAGCGCGCCGGCCGCGCCCATGCAGTGGCCGATGTAGCTCTTGGTGTTGTTGATGTGAGTGTCGGGACACCCCTCGCCGAAGACCGCGCGGATCGCCTCGCACTCCTGGATGTCGCCCTGCGGCGTGGAGGTGGCGTGGGTGTTGACGATGTGGATATCGGAGGCGGCGAGTTTCGCGTTGGCGAGGGCCTTGCGCACGCACTCGGCCTGGCGGCCGGGATTGGGGAGAACGTAGTCGGAGGCGTCGCTGTTAACGTGGTAGCCGGCGATCTCGCCGTAGATCTTGGCGCCGCGGGCGAGCGCGTCGTCGAGGCGCTCCAGCGTATAGATGCAGCCGCCTTCGGAGATGACGATGCCGTTGCGCGACTTGTCGAAGGGGCGCGAGGCCTTCTTCGGGTCGGCGTGGGTGGCGAGCGCGTTCTGGGACTTGAAGCCCGCGAAGATGCCGAAGGTGTGGATCGACTCGCTCACGCCGCCGCAGATCGCGAAATCCACCTCGCCCAGACGCAGCATCTGAGCGGCGTGGATCAGGCCGAGATTACCCGCAGCACAGGCGGCGCCGATCGTGTAGGCCGGTCCGGTGACCCCGAGGGAGAGCGAGACCTCGCCCGCCGGGTTGTTCGCGACCGTGCGGGGGTTGTGGTAGTGCGACCAATACTTCGTGTCGTAATTGAACTTCGAGATGGCGTAGATCTCGTTCTCCGTCTCGACGTTGCCGTGCTCGGTGCAGCCGATGTAGATGCCCACGCGGTCCTTCGGCACGGCCTCAAAGGCGACGCCGCTGTCCTTCAACGCCTCGTGCGCGCAGTAGATCGAGATCGAGCCGGCGCGGGTGCCGACGCGCAGCTCCTTGCGCTTCTGATAGCGCAGCGGGTCGTAGTGGCAGACGCCCGCGATGAGCTTGCCCATGTAGCGGACGTCGAAGGGCTCCACGCCCGCGACCCCGTTGAGGAGGTTTTGGCGGAATTCGCTCAGGGAATTCCCGTTCGGCGCGGTAAGGCCGATACCGGTGATGACAATGCGGGCGGGCTGAAACGACATGGCGAAGGGGAAAATCGCTAGCCATCCCGGGTGTATTGGCAATACAAGCCTCGCTCCGTTTTTCACCCACCACACGCGACTTTCCCCTGATCCAACCATGAACGTCCTCGTCGTCGGCGGAGCCGGTTACATCGGCTCCCACTGCGTCCGCCAACTCATCGCCGCCGGGCACCGCCCGGTGGTGCTCGACAATCTGGTCTTCGGCTACCGCCAGGCCGTCTCGGAGGACGTGCCGTTCTACTCGGTCAACCTCGGCAACGAGTCCGAGGTCGGAAAGATTCTGAAGAAGGAGAAGATCGAGCTGGTGATGCACTTCGCCGCCTACGCCTACGTCGGCGAGAGCGTGACCGACCCGATGAAGTATTACTTCAACAACGTCGCCGCCACGCTCCACCTCCTGCGCTGCATGATCGGCTGCGGCGTGAAGAAGTTCGTGTTCTCCTCCACCTGCGCCACCTACGGCATCCCGGAGAAAATGCCCCTCGTCGAGACGATGCCCCAAGCCCCGATCAACCCCTACGGCCAGACCAAGCTCGACATCGAGAACGCCCTCAAAGCCTTCGCCAGCGCCTACGGCCTCAGCTTCGCCGCCTTCCGTTACTTCAACGCCGCCGGCGCGGCCGAGGACGGCACCATCGGCGAGTGCCACGACCCCGAGACGCACCTCATCCCGCTCACGATCGACGCCGCCACGGGCAAGCGCCCGCCGCTGAAAGTCTTCGGCACCGACTACCCCACCCCGGACGGCACCTGCCTCCGCGACTACGTCCACGTCGACGACCTCAGCCGCGCACACATCGCCGTCTTCGACAAGCTCGCCACGCCCGGCGCGCAGTATTTCTACAACCTCGGCACCGGCACGCCCACCTCCGTCCTCGAAGTCATCAAGGCCGTCGAGAAAGTCACCGGCCTCAAGGTCCCCTACACCACCGCCCCCCGCCGCGCCGGCGACCCGCCCGCCCTCTACGCCGACTCCTCCAAGGCCAAGACCGAGCTCAACTGGCAGCCGCAGTTCACCACCATCGAGCCCATCGTGGCCACCGCTTGGAAGTGGCACTCCAGCCACCCGGACGGCTTCGGCAAGAAGGACAAGGCCGCCGCCGCGAGCTGAGGCACATCGCCTTTACGCGTTCTTACTTTCTCCGCCCGCGTCGAACCGTCGACGCGGGTTTTTTGCGTCCGTCGCACGAGACCGTCGCGCGAGCCACGTCCTAGCTCCACTCTGTCGAAATACTATCTTCAGCTTGGAGGGCTGCGCTCCGTCGCAGCCCTTCCGTCCCCGGCGGACCGGACGGAGCCGGTGCCTCCAGCGATCAGGGCTGGTCGAATCACGAGTTCGACACGGTAGAAACTCGAGGATCGACCGAGATGAACGCAAAACGCCGCCGCGGCCGAAGCCGTGGCGGCGTGAAAGCACGAATCGCGAGCGAAGCGTGGAGGACGTGCGGGAAACGCGCGCCCCTCGGCCGGGCTCAGCGCGGATCCAGCACGCTGGCCTGCGAGCACTTGCCCGCCGAGGCCGAGCTGAGCTGCGTGGCCTTGCCGTTCTCCGTATCCAAAATCCAAAGACTGCTGGCGCCCGCGGAGCGCGAGGTGAACACGACGTGGCGGCCGTCCGCGAGCCAGCTCGGCTCGACCGCGTCGACCGGCTGCTTGGAGGCCTGCTTCGCGAGGCCGCCCTTCATGTCATACACCGCGACCTGGTAGCCTTTGCCGATGCGCGCGGTGAACGCGATCTTGCTCGGATCGGCTTTGCTCCAATCCGGCTCGGCGCAGTAGCCGCTCAGGCGGGTGGGCAAACGGCGCGGCGTGCCGCCGGCGGCCGGCATGACGTAGAGTTGCGGGCCACCCGCGGCATCGGAGGTGAAGATCAGCTGCGAACCGTCGGGAGAGAAGCTGGGCGAGGCCTCGACCGCGGTCGTGCGGGTCTTGCGGGTGATCTGGCGACCGCTGGCGTTGCCGACGTAGATCTCGGGGTTGCCCTCGCCCGAGAGCACCATGGCTACGTTCTGGCCGTTGGGGCTGAAACGCGCGCCGCTGTTGGTGCCCTTGAAGCTCACGAAGGTGTTTCGCTGCAAGGAACCGAGATCCATCACGAAGATGTCGGGATAACCGGAGCGGAAATAGCTCGTGTAGATGAGACGACCGCCGTCCGGAGACCAGCGCGGCGTCATCGCCAGCGTCTTGTCGTTGGTGATCTGCTTCACCTCGCCGAGAAAGAGGTCGCCGACGTAGACCTCGGGCTTGCCGGTGCGCTCGCCGATGAAGGCGAGTTTCGAGGCGAAAAAGCCCGGCTTGCCCGTCATCGCCTTCACCGCGAGGTCGGCGGCGCGGAAGAGCGCGTTGCGCGAGGAGGTGCCGCTCACGACTTGGTTGAGCGCCTGCGTGCCGGTCGTCGACCGCGCCGGGGCCGCGGAGCTCATACCCGCGCGCTCGTCGCCCCCCACGCGATTCAAGCCAGTAACGGTGACCTGAAACTGCTTCGGACCCGCGACGGAGAAATCGACTTTGTAGGCGTAGCCCTGGGCCTGACGCCGGAAAGCGCCGTGCGCGTTAAAAGCCTGGTTCGCGAGCGAGTTCAGCTCGGGCGTCGAGCCCGTCACCAGGATGGGCGTGTTCTTGAGGTCCGCCGCGATCACCACGTCGCCAAGGCTGCGCGCCGGAGGCGGGGTTTGGGCGCAGGCCCTTGAGCCAAGGCTCGCCGCCACGAGGGCGCCGAGAGCGATTAATGACAGGGATTTGAACCGGGGAAAAAATCGGGTGAACATGGAGCGTCGTTGACGCCCCTTCTATTTACGCCGCCACTCGACCGCTCAACGCCAATCCCGCGCCTCCCGGCTTTTATTCTTCCATGACACCCGACGCCCTCAAGGAACACCTCAAGCAGGTCAAATATCCCGGCTTCAGCCGCGACATCGTGTCCTTCGGCCTCGTCAAATCCGCCGCGCTCATCGACGGCACCGCGCGCGTCGCCCTCGCCCTCACCACCGCCGACCACAAGATCCCGCTCCACCTCAAAAAAGAGGTCGAGAACTGCCTCCGCGCCCTGCCCGAGGTGAAGGACGTCGTCATCGATATCTCCGTCGCCGCGCCCAAGGTCGCCCCCGGCTCCGGAGGAAATCTCGGCGGCAACAACGCCGCGCCCAAGACCACCAAGTTCGCCGTCGCCATCGCCTCCGGCAAGGGCGGCGTCGGCAAGTCCACCTTCTCGGTCAACCTCGCCGTCGCCGCCGCCGCCCACCTCGCCAAGCTCGGCCGCCCCGGCCGCGTCGGCCTCATGGATTGCGACATCTACGGCCCCTCCGTGCCGCTCATGATCGGCCTGCACGGCGAGCGCCCCGGCGTCGTCGGCCAGGGCGAGGCCTCGCGCCTCATCCCGCTCGAGGCCCACGGCGTGAAGGTCATGAGCATGGGCTTCCTCGTCGACGACAACACCCCCGTCGTCTGGCGCGGCCCCATGATCATGAAAACCATCCAGCAGTTCGTGCAGAACGTGGAATGGGGCCCCCTCGATCTCCTCCTCGTCGACCTCCCGCCCGGCACCGGCGACGCCCAGCTCAGCCTCGTGCAAACCCTCCCGCTCGACGGCGCCGTGCTCGTCACCACGCCCCAGCCCGCCGCCACCCAGGTCGCGCGCAAGGGCGGCCTCATGTTCCAGAAGGTCAACGTCCCCCTCCTCGGCGTCGCCGAAAACATGAGCTGGTTCACCGACCCCGCCGGCATTCGCCACGCCCTCTTCGGCGAAGGCGGCGGCCAGCAAACCGCCGAAAGCCTCGGCACCACCCTCCTCGGCCAGGTCCCGCTCATTCCCGAGGTCCGCGCCGCCGGCGACGCCGGCGCCCCCCTCGTCGCCGTCGAGCCCAACAGCGAAGCCGCCCGCCACTTCACCGCCATCGCCGAGGAACTCCTCGCCCGCTTGGAGAAAAAGCAGCCCTCCTCGCAGCCGCCCGTCATCTGACGGAGGCATTCTGGCATCACCACCAGGTGGACGGGCGGGTCCCTCCGCCCGTTGGTCGGAGATCGCCGCTCCCCCCCCACCAAAGCACGAACCGGCCGGCTTTCGTATTATTCATCCGCCGTAGCCCGCGCCTCGCCCCGCCTTCTTTCGCAAGGCGGGGCGACGTTTTTCCGCACCCGGCCGTTTACTTTTGCAACGCGCGTGTCACAGCATCGCCTTTTTCCATGCTCTCCGCCCTCAAGAAACTCTTCGGCAAAGACGAGAAATTCTACGACCTCCTCGAGGCCAGCGCGGCCGAGGCCCAGTCGAGCACCCGCCTCCTCGCCGATTACCTGAAGGCCCTCGCCGCCACCGGCAAACCCGCCAACCTCGACAACTTCATCCAGAGCCGCCGCAAGGATAAGCGTATCACCAACCAGATCACCGAGGAGCTCTGCCGCACCTTCGTCACCCCGCTCGAGCGCGAGGACATCGAGGCGCTCTCCCTCGCCCTCTACCGCATCCCGAAGATCGTCGAGAAGATCGTTGAGCGCGTCTCCATCTACCCGGGCAAGATCCCCCTCGACGGCTTCATCCGTCAGGTCGAGCTCCTCAACAACGCCTCCGACGCGGTCGTCGAGATGGTCGGCCGCCTCCGCAATGGCGCCAAGCTCGAGCCCGTCCAGGAGGCCAACGAGCGTCTCCAGTTCGCCGAGGGCGAGGCCGACAAGGTCATGCTCGGTCTCATCAAGGACCTCTACGCCGGCCCCTACGACGCCAAGGAGACCATGATCCTCCAGGAGCTCTTCGAGATGTTCGAGAAGGCCGTCGACCGCTGCCGCGACGCCGGCAACGTCGTTTTCCAGATCGTCCTCAA
>CBIHRE010000255.1:0-7175 GCA_966212385.1 uncultured Akkermansia sp.
GCCCTTCGCGGTGAGAAACAGCACCGGCACCGTCGCGCCCGCCGCCCGCAGCTAGCGGCACACGTCGTAGCCGCTGGCCTTGGGCATCATCACGTCGAGGACGACCAAATCGTATTTCGACTGCGGATACAATTTTAGCGCCTGGGCGCCGTCCGAGGCGGCGACGACGTCGTAGCCTTCGCTCTCGAGGGTGGCGACGAGGCCGAGGCGGATGTTGGAGTCGTCCTCGGCTATCAAGACACGGGCTTTCATGGGATGGAGCGGGAAAGAGGCAGGGTGAGCACGAAAGCCGCTCCGCCGCCCTCCGCCGCCTCGCAGCGCAGATCGCCGCCCAGGCCGCGGGCGAGTTGCCGCGCGATGCTGAGGCCAAGGCCGACGCCGGCCTTCTCGGCGGTGAGACGGTCGTCGACGCGGTGGAACTTCTCGAAAATCCGCTCGCGCTGGGCCTCGGGAACGCCCGGCCCGCGATCGGCCACGACCAGGCGGGCGACCGCGCCGGAGTCGAGCGCCTCCGATCGCAGGCGCAGCGAGACTTCGCCGCCCTCCGCCGCGTATTTGCATGCGTTGTCCAGGAGGTTCAGCACGATCTGCTCGACCGCGTCCCGATCGGTGGCGAGCCGCAGGGACCCGGGCGCCTCGACCCGCAAGGCCAGGCCCGCCGCGGCCATGCGCGGACCATGCGTCTCCGCAAGCCGGCGCAGATCCTCCGCGAGATCCAGCGGGGCCGGCGCGTATTTCTTTTTCCCCTGCTCGAGGCGGCTGAAGTCGAGGACGTTGGCGACCAGACGCCCGAGGCGCTGCGTTTCCCGCCCGATCGTCTCGAGGTAATCGGCGCGTCTGGCCTCGTCGCGCACGCGGCCCTCGGCCAGCAGCTCCGCGTAGAGGCGGATCGTGGTGAGCGGGGTTTTCAGCTCGTGCGAGACGTTCGCCACGAAGGAGGTTTTTCGCGCCGCCTCGAGCTCGCTGAGCCGCGCCTGCCGCACGAGCAGCGCGCCGGCGGCGAGGATGGCGAGCACGAGGAGGGCGATCAAAGCGGCCCCAAAAATGAAAAAACCGTTGGGCGCGGAGGCTCCATACTCGTCGGCGCGCATGCGCGCCACGACCGTCCAGCCGGGCAGGGTCTCCGCCGCCAGCGGCACTTCGAGCGCGACGGGCAGATCCTCCGATCCGACCTGGTGCCACGCGACGCCCCCGGCGTCCCGCAGCGCATACGCTTCGCCCGGCTCCGGCGCCGAAGGGAAGACCTCGCCCAAACGCGCCTTGATCGCGTCGAGCCGCAGCTCGAGTCCGATGACGGTGCGGTCGGACAACTCGCGCCAGCCAAAGAGGTGCAGACCGCCCGCGTCGCGCCAAGGAGTCCAGCCGGAGCGCGTGAGCCGTTGCTCGGCCCGTGGCTCCATGGGCGCGTTTGCCTGGGACAGGCTCTGCACCGTGGGACGGTTTGCCTGCCCATCCGTGAATTGCTCGCGTGCCACCGCGTCGAAGGCCTGGCCGAGAACCTGCCCGGCCGACTCCGCCGAATTGGCGTCGACCCGGACCGAGGGCGAAGCGGGCGGCGGCGCGGCCGAAATGGCGCCGAGGATCTGTTCGGAGGATGAATTGGAATTGAAGGAATTGAGCCCGTTGTCGGCGGAGTTCTTCAGCTTCGCGACCTCCTGGATCGCCTGCCGCGCGCTTCGATACGAGTTGATGTTGTTCGAGATCTCTTTCCGCGCCTGCTGGGCCTGGCCGTTGTAGTAATCGCCCACGAGCTGCCGCCCTTCCGCGGCTTCCTCGGCACCACCCTTGATCGACAAAACGACCGGATCTGCGGACTGCGTCGCGGGCGCCGGCGTGGACGCGACGGAAACTCCGGTCGCGGCTGTCGCCGCGGGCTGAAGCTCGTCCCATGGCGAGCCCTTGCCCAACCAGCCGCGCAGCGGATCGCCTGTCGCGCCCCACACCACCCGTCCCTCCACCGTCGCGCGAAACACGTCGCGAACCAGCGGATTGTTCGCCTGCCAATCGGTCAGGAAAGTCCGCGGCTCGGCCTCGGGCGCCTCGAGCAAGGTCGCCATGAGCGCGGACTGCACGTCGCCCACGAGCAACTCGATGTTCTCCGCGATGGTCCGCGCGCGGGATTCGACCGCGGCGCGCCGGGACTCCCGCGCCACCTGCTCCCGCTCCGCGAGGCGCGAGCGCTCCCGCGCCAGCAAGCCGAGCGCGAGCCCGCCCACGGTGAGCGCGGGCAGCAGCAGGCACAGTCCATAAAGCCAGAGACGGCGCGCGGCGACGGTCATCGTTTACTTCCAATCGTAGCGCACGCGGTAGGTGACGACCTTTTCCTCGTCGGGGGCGAGCGTGACGCGGAACTCGATGTTGCGGTCGTCCGTTTTGACGTAGAGGTCCGAGTTGGTCAGCAGCGTCCAGTTGAACCAGCGATAAAGGCGCTCCGCCACGCGCACCTCGACCGGCTCTTTCTTGCGGTTGCGCAGCTTGATTTCAAAGGCCTCCTCCACTTCGCGGTCGCCGTTGCGCTGCACGTAATCGGTGCGCTTGCGCTCGCCGACGATGTCGAAGGCGTCGCCGGTGTAGATCCGCACCGTCTCGCCCTCGGCCGTGTGGTCGATGGCGTTTTCGCCGGTGAACTCCAGCGCGCCGTCCGCCTCGTCGCCGCGGTAGAAGCGCGTGCGCCCCTTGGGCAGCGGGAGGCCGAGGCCGTTGTCCTTGGTGTTCTTGAACTCGCGGTAAACCCAGACCTTCGGATTCGACTTCGTGCCGTAGTCGCGGTCGTTGCGGAGACTCTCGGGACTGTAGTGACTATAACGCTGCGGATCGATCGCCGCGCCGCTGTAGACGTAGATCGTCTTCGTCTTCACGCCGGCAGCGCGAAGGAACTCGACCTGCTTCGTCTCCCGGTTGCGCAGCGTGACCGGTCGCGGAAGCGAGTAGAGGTGAAACTCGTCGAAGGCTTTTTCGGTGACCGGCGCGTCGTAAAAATCCTGAAGGCTCCCCGCCGTGATCGTCACGCCTCCCGAGCGCTCCACCCTTTGCGGCTCCAGCTTGCTCACGTCGCCCGCCATCAGCTTCACCTTGGAGTCGGAAAATGTCTTGCCCGATTGGTTGTCGATCGTGACCCAGCCGACCAGATCGAGCGTATCGCCCTTTTCCGGCGAGACGAGGTTGTAGGCCGCTTCCCAGGACAAGCCGCCGGTCACATAGCCGAGCTCGGCGTCGAGCTTGGCGGCGCGGTCGCTGGCCAATTTCCACGTGAGCGTGGGACGCAGCACGGTGTCGTCGGCCAGCGAGGGAAAAATCGGCTCGCCCGGCAGCGAGAAGCGCAGCTCGCCGTCGACCTCGATGATCGGGGAACCGCCGCCTTGGTTGCCGCCCCAGCCGCCGCCCATCGCCACCTGGCGTTGATAAAACTGCTGCCCGTAACGCTGGGCCGCCTCGACGTTCGGGGTGTAGCCGGAGCGGATGACCTTGCCCATCACCACGCGCTCCTCGCCGTTGGCGTTTTTCGCGAGAAACTTCAGGGTCTTCCCCTCGAAGAGCGACAACATGAGCCCCTGCGAGGCCGTGTCGGCGCGGTAGCTCTGCTCGAGGATGCGCAGAGTCACCTTTCCGCGCGGATCGCGCAACACGACGGAGTCCGGCTCCACGTGCAGCGTCGCGCGGTCGAAGGCGACGGTGTTCTCGCCTTTCGCCAGATCGAGCGGGATGCTCTCGCGCACGACGGCGAAGTTGCGGTTGTAGACGGTGAGGGCGGTTTGCGCGGACGCGAGGAGCGGCAGGAGCGATGCCGCGAGCAGGAGGGCCGAAGCGGAGGTTTTCATCGAGATGGGGCGACGGAAGCCGAAGAACATCACCGGCCGGAATCCGCCGAAGTGGATGAACCAGACACCGCTCCGCGCTTCTCGGCAAGGGCACGGTAGGCTCCGAAGCGCCGATCCTGACGCCACGCGGCGCCGCCATCGGCGCGGAAACCGCGCTCGATCTCGTCCGCGAGCGTCGGGGTGACGACTTCGCTCCGGCCGACCAGCACGCGTTCCAGCTTCTCCGGAGCAGGCTTCAGCCGCAGGGGCAGCACGCGGTCGGTGAAGGCCCGCGGCACGATCCAGAACACGCGCAAGCCCTCTCGCTCGAAATAGCTCTCGCGCCAGGTGGCCAGCAGCGCGTCGGCCTCGTCGCCGCTCAGGCCTGCGCGGACCAGAGGCTCGCGCAACACGGCGCCCGGCCGCTCCGTCGCCTCCTCCTTGAACACGAGCGGACGCAGTTCCCTCCTCTCGCCCGCGGCCAGCGCGCCGGACCAGAGAAAGCGCTCGGCGCCCGCCTGACGGTGATCGTAGATCCACACGAAAGGCATCGGCTCCGCTCCCGTGTTTTCGAGATGGAGAGCCTCGCCCGCGAACGAGACCCGAAGCGGAACGGAAAAGTTTCCGATGCCTCGATAGAAGAGAAAGCCCTCCTTCGTGTCGCCGGGGCCGCGCAGGGTGTTGGCGCCCTTCACCCGGGCGCGGGGCCATTGCGGCGTTTCCCAATCGGGCAGGTCGGGAACGAAGGGCGTCCCCGGCGCCTCGACCTGGACATCCCAGGTGATGGCACCTCGAAACCCTTTCCCAAAATCCACCGGCTCCGGGCGGGAACCCCACTCCGCCGGCGGCAGCGTCTCGCCCGCGACCCGCGGTGGAAACCACTGGCTGATCGAGCCGCCGACGAAGTCGACTTCGGCGCGCAGCTTGAAGGACTCGGCGGAGTAGACGTAGAGCACGGGCGTCTCCATTTTCACCGTGACGTTGCGCACCGGACGGGACCAACCCTTGTTGGCGGGAGCGAAGCCGGCGTGGCATTGGACAAAGTTGGGCAGGCTCTCCTCCTCGATCTCCAAGCCCGACAGGAGTTCGCCGTCCGGCGCGTGGACCGTGGTGAACGTGCCCCACTCGTGGACCGTGAAACGCGGGGACGCCGCTTCCACGACCGGCTCGGCCGCGTGCGTCGCGCCGAGTCCCAAGGTCAGACAGAAGGCCAAGGCGGCGATTGGACGGGGCGTGTTCATGGGGTTGCTTTCGAGGTGATGGGCGGGATTCGGCTCAGGAAATCGGTTGTTTTCGGTGCGTCGGGTGAAACGTGGCGCACGAACTCTCCGGCGAAGGGCAGCTTGGTTTCCGCCACCTTAAGCAAAGGCCCGAGCTCGTAAATCCGCGTGTAGCCGTAGGCCCGAAGCGAAGTGTAGGTGGAGAGATTGAGCGAAGCCTGGGCCACCTTGGACGCGAACGCCGTAAAATCGTCGGAGAAGTTATTGTTGCAGTAGATGAGGATCGGCGTGTCGAGGCTCGGGATCACGGCGGCGAGCGAGGCGGCGGTAAACTCCGTGAAAGGCAGATTCACCGCGCCGGCGATGTGCCGCTGGCGGTAACGCAAGTCCGTGCGCGCATCGAGAAGCACGACGCCCGGACGACGCATCATCTCGAGAAACGCATCCTCGCTCAGACGGCGAACCTCGCGCTCGGGGCCCGATTCCTCGACCACTTTTTGAAAGCCGGGATAATCGATGAGCGGGTTCGCCGGAACCGGCTCCGCCGCGCGCAAGGCGGCCGTAAACAGGGAGGTGGCGACGGCGAGGAAAAGAGAGGAGGAAAGGTATGTCTTCATGGCAGGTCACTCCGCGCGCTGTTGGTTGTAGGTTTGCTGCGCCTTCGCCCGGTAGCCTTTGCGGTCGGCGTTGCTGATGCCCTCCGACTCGACCTTGGCCGCCTCCGCGGCGGCGGGAGCGGCGACGTCGAGGACGGCGGAGTTTCCATAGAGCTTGCCAACCGCCCCGAGGGAGGAGCCCACCTGGCGCAGGCGCCCCGCGGCCTCTTCGCGCCGGCCGGCGTCGGCCAAGGCCACGGCCTCGTCGCGCGCCTCGGCCATCCGGTTGGCGGCATAGTCGCTCTGCACGCGGTGATTGGCAGCCGCGATCACCTCCTCGCTCTTGACGGAAAACACGGCCGTGACGGCGGCCTCCTGACTGGCCGGCCGCGCGGTCGCCGCGTCTTCGTAGCGCACGCGGGCCGAGGCCACACGCCGGTTCGACGCCTTCGCGGCGGGGTCGAGCTCCACCTCGACGAGGGCGAATTTTTCCTGGCCCCCGTAAAGCTGGTTCAGTTCCACCACCACGCGGTTGTTCTCCACCCTGCCCTCGCGTCCGACGATGCGCACCGGGCGCGCGCCCTCGGGAAACTCGAGCTCGATGACGACGCGACGCGCCACGATGCTGAGCACGTCGCCGAGCTCCTCTCCAAAGATGCGCGGCAGGTCGCGGCTGTTCGAAACGAAGTAGGTGTTGCCGTCGCTGCGGCGCGCGAGGCGCGTCATAAGGTCCTCGTTGAAATCGAGACCGAGGCCGATGGTCGTCACGGATATGCCCTCGCGCACGAGGCGGCCGCCGAGCGAGCCGAGCGCCTCGGGCGTCTGCGGGCCGACGTTGGCCAAGCCGTCCGAGAGCAGGAGCACGCGGTGGGTGTAGGCGCCCTCGATGTTTTTGCGAAGTTCGTCCGCGCCGGCGACGACGCCGCCGTGGAGATTGGTGCCGCCGCTCGCGTCGATGCCCTCGATGGCGGCGGCGAGCGCCTCGCCGTCGCCCACACGACGGGCGGGGATCAGCACGCGCACGCCGTTGTCGTAGACGACCAGCGACACGAGATCGTCGGGCGAGAGCCGCCGCACCGCCTCGAGCGCGGCCTCGCGGGCCTTGGCGATCTTGTCGCCGCCCATGGAGCCGGACTTGTCGATGACGAGCGCGAGGTTGACCGGCGCGCGGCGCACGCCCGAGGGCTTGGCGCCGTCGAGCCCGACCTTGACGACGACGGTTTCGCGGGAATCGGCGGGCAGGACCGGACGATCCAGCTCGAGCCTGAGCCGCACCGGCTCCGGCGGAGAGGACTCGGGCATGATCGACTTGGCGGAAAGCAAAAGCCCCGAGCACAGGCCCAGGGCGGCAAAAAGGAGAGCGGCGCTTCGTTTCATGGCCCGTCCAGTTTAGCGCAGGGACGGGCGGCGGTTTGTCACCGCTTGGTCAGGGAAATGTCATGGATTTGTCAGGCGCCGTCCCGCTTGGGGAAGAGGCAGCCGCAACCCTTGCCGCAGCAATTCTTGCGTCGGATGGCCACATGCCTCCGGCCGACGACGAGAATCGCGACGAAGAACAGGGC
>CBIHRE010000256.1:0-7174 GCA_966212385.1 uncultured Akkermansia sp.
TTTCGCTCGACGGTCGTGGTTCAGGCTGCGGCGAGGCGGGTGCGGGCATCGGCGAAGCAGGCGCGGGCGATGTCGAGGTAGACGAGCGCTTCTTGGTAACGGTCACTTTCCTCGAGGAGGGTGCCGGACGCGTCGAAGAAACGGCGCGCGTAGTAGTAGGCGCCGGAGAGGAGTTCGGGGCAGAAGATCAGGCAGTCGCCGCGTTTGGCGTGGCGCAGGAAGCCCATCATGGCGTGGGTCCAGAGGGTTTTGAAATCATCGAGGAAGTTCACCACGCCGTGCGCGGCGGGCGGGCGGCCTTGGCCGTCGCCGATGGAGACCTGCATGCAGCCGGAGCTGCCGATGCGGCCGTGCATGAAGGCGACGCGGTCGAAGATCGGCCGCATGAAGGCGAGTTTCGTGGGAATGTCGCCGTAGGCGAGTTCCTGGCCGGTGTAGAAGTGACTGAAGTCGCCGTTGAAGCGCACCTCGGGGAAGCGCTTGGTGAGCTGCACGGTGCGCCAGAGATCCTGCGTGATGGTGGCGCGGTGGGTTTCGATGTAGACGGGGAGCTTGTGCCGATCCGAGGCGAGGAGGATGGCCTCGACGAGGCGGTCGATTTCGGCGTCGTCCTCGAGTCCCCAGCCGACGTGCAACGTGAGGCAGTCGTGGCCGAGCGCGGCATGGCGGGCGACGATGGTGGCGGCCTCGGCGGGTAGGTTGACACGGTCGGACCCGCAGTGGCGCAGGCTCGTGCCGCCGGGAGGCGGGGCGGAGTCGACGCATTGCACGCCCGCGAAGCCGTCGGCGGCGAGGCGGGCGTCGCGCGCGGGACCGCCGGGCAGGCCGGGCCAGAGGGAGCCGGGGCGCAGGTCGTCGAGGTTGGCCAGGTTGAGGTAGGCGAGGAGCTTCGGTTCGTCGGCCGAGCCGTCGTTGATGTAGGCGGGCATGCTGAGGGCGACGTGTCGGGGTTAGAACTCGTCGAAGGAGATTTGGGCGGCGGGGACGCCGAGGTCGCCGAGCATCTTGGTGACGGCGCGGATCATCATGGGCGGACCGCAGAGGTAATACTCGACGGCCTTGGGGTCGGGGTGGTCGCGCAGGTATTGGTCGAGCACGACCTCGTGGATGAAGCCGGCGTGACCGGTCCAGTTGTCCTCGGGGAGGGGCGAGGAGAGGGCGAGGTGGAAACGGAAGTTCGCGTGCTCCGCGGCGAGTTTCTCAAAATAGTCGGCGTAGTAGATTTCCTGCCGAGAGCGGGCCCCATACCAGAAGCTGACGCGGCGGCGGGTCTTCTCGGTCTCGAAAAGGTGCGAGAGGTGGGCGCGAAGCGGAGCCATGCCGGCGCCGCCGCCGATGTAGACCATTTCGCGCTGAGTGGGCTTGATGTGGAAATCGCCGAAGGGGCCGATGGCGGTGACGGTGTCGCCGGGCTTCAGGTTGAAAACGTAGGCGGAGCCGACGCCGGGCGGGCAGGCCTGGCCGGGCGGCGGGGTGGCGATGCGGACGTTGAAACGCAGCGTGCGCTCAAGCGCCTGGTTGCTGGCGAGGGAGTAGTTGTTGCGCCGGCCGGTCTCGGTGTTGCGCGCGACGAGGTCGAAGACGTGCTGGTTGCGCCAGACGGTGGCGTAGGGCTCCGGGATATCGAGGTCGCGGAAGGCGATGGACTCGTAGGGCGGGATATCGAGCTGGAGGTAGTCGCCGGGGGTGAACTTCACCTTTTCGGCGGCGTCGATCGGTTCGAGGACGAGTTCCTTGATGAAGGTCGCGACGCTGCGGTTGCTGACGACGCGAAGCCGGATCGGCTTTTGCTCGCGCGCGCCGGAACCGCGGGCGAGGGCGAGGTTGAGCCAGATGCGTCCGGCGCGTTCCTCGATGGGGTAGGTGGCGAGACCTCGGCAGATCGGGGCGCGGGCGGGGGAGCCGTCGGCGAGGAAGAAGCGGCCGTTGTGCTTCGGACACTCGATGATGTTGTCCTTCACCAGGCCGTCGGCGAGGTGGGTGTTGCCGTGGGTGCACATGCCGTCGGTGGCGTAGAGCACGCCTTGGGCGTCGCGGGCGAGGGCGAAGGTTTTGCGGCCGTGATCGAAGCGGATGACGTCGGACCAGCCGATGTCGGCGGCGGCGCAGACCTCGATCCAGCCTTGCGCGTCGGGCACGGCGTCGGGGCCACGGGTGCCCTGTTCGGCTCGGGGCTTGGGCGCGGGGAGCGTGCGCTTCACGTGGTAGGCGGGGTCTTTGACTTGGCGGAGGACGGCCGGGATGATCTCGCGCCAGGCGGCGAGGATGCTTGGGTAGGGCGTCGGCATGTCGTCCTTCACGACCTCGTGGAGCGCGGGGAGGGCGTGGTAGGGGACCAACGGGAACATGTGGTGCTCCACGTGGTAGTTCATGTTCCAATACAGAAACCGGTTGATCGGGTTCATGTAGACCGTCCGGCAGTTGAGCCGGTGGTCGAGGACGTTTTCGGCGAGGCCGGTGTGCTGGGTGAGCCCGTAGACAAGCATCAGCCAGGTGCCGAAGACATGGGGGAGACCGACGAAGAGGAGCGGGAGGATGCTCCAGGTGGCGAGCGCGGTTAAGATGGCGGCAGAGTAGATCGCGACGTAGACTCGGGCCTTGCGGTAGATCTTGGGGAACTCGCTCTCGGGGATGAAAGTTTTCTCGTCGTCGCACATACGTCCGAGGGAGTGCAGGACGATGCGTTGAAAATATTTCGGGTAAACGGGGAGACCGAAGAAGCCTTTGATGATGCCCTTGATGTCGGGCGGGCGGGGAACGGCGATCTCGGGGTCGCGGCCGACGATGATGGTGTCGCTGTGGTGGCGGGTGTGGCTCCAGCGCCAGACGGTGGACTCGCGCATCACCATGAAGGAGGCGATCTCGTAGAGCGCGTTGTTCATCCAGTCGGTCTTGAACGCGGTGCCGTGTCCCGCCTCGTGCCAGCGCGAGTCGGCGGTGGAGCCGTAGAGCGTGGCGTAGACGAAGTAGGGAAGCAGGGCCCACCAGGACGGCCAGAGCCACCAGGTGGCGACGGCGGTGCCGAGGATGAGGCCCAGCCAGAGGATGGTGTCGCGGATGGCGGGACCGTCGCGGCGCGCGAGGAGTTTGCGCATGGTGGCGCGCGGGACGGGGCATTGATACCAGTCGGCCTCGGCCAGGCCGCGCTCGATGGCGCGCGCGGCGCTTTCGCCGGTGAGGCTGTAATCGAGCTTGGTCGGTGGCTTGAGCGTGGTGGCCGTGTCGTCGTGGCTCATGGTGCAGGCGGGGCGGAAAGGACTTCGAAGGCGCGGAGGAGGCGGCTCAGTCGGTGGAGAAGGTGTAGACCGTCGTGTGCCGGCGCGGTTTGCCGGGCCGAACGACGATGTCACCGAGCTCGGGGACCTTGGCGCCGTCCGGGTAGCCTTCGCACTCGAGGCAGAAGCCGTGGTGCTTGGCGTAGGGCGTGCCGGATTTGCCGGTGAGCGAACCGTCGAGTCCCATTCCCGAGTAAAACTGGATGCAATCCTCGGTGGTGAGCACCTCCATCACGCGGCCGCTGGCGGGGTCGCGCACGCGGGCGGCGGGGAGCAGGGTGGTGGTGTCGCCGGCAGGGCGGTTCACGAAATACAGGTCGCCGTGGGCGGCGAGAATGCGGGGCAACACATCGCCCATGCGTCGAGCGCTGCGGAAGTCGCCGCCTTCTTCGACCGGCGCGCGTCGGCCGAGCAGCGTCATCTTCGCGTCGGTGGGCGCAAAGGTGTCGGCGAAAATCTGCAACTCGTGGTCGGTGGTCGGACCGGCGTTTTCGCCGGCGAGGTTGAAATAGGAGTGGTGCGTGAGGCTGGCCGGAGTCGCGCGGTCCGTGGAAACCTCGGTCTCGAAAATGAACTCGTCCCGCGCGGTCAGCGTGAAGGTGACGTTCGCGGTCAGATTGCCGGGGAAGCCTTGATCGCCGTAGGGGCTCTCGAGCGTGAGGCGCACGGAGTCTGCACCGTCCGGGCGGGCGACCGGCTGCGCGGTCCATAGCCTCCGGTCAAAGCCGTCCGGGCCGCCATGAAGGTTGTTCGGCGGGTCGTTGCGCGCGAGTTCGTAGGAACGTCCGTCCACAGTGAAGCGAGCGCCGGTGATGCGTCCCGCCACGCGTCCGGCGATCGCGCCGAAATAGGGATGGCCCGCGAGATAGGGCTCCAGCGTGTCGAAACCAAGCACGAGGTCCGCGAGTTTTCGTTCGCGATCCGGCATGCGCAGGTGGGTGACGATACCGCCGTATTCGATCACCTCGAGGGAGGCGCCCGCGGCGTTGCGCAGCAGCCAAGATCGCGCGATCCGGCCGTCGGGGAGTTCTCCGAATTTGCGAGGGGTGGGCATCTAGGGTAAAGCCGATCGCAGGACGTCAAGGCACCCTTGGTATCGCGCGTCTCGGCGCAATGTCAGAACCGGGGAGGCGGGCGCGGGATTTATCGAGGACGTTTCACCCGATTATGAGTCGTGGTTTACCAAATACGACGGCCTTTGCGCCTTATGATACCGGAGATTTTTCCAAGGCGACGGGAAGTCCGCGGAGCCGGAGTCGAACGCCTGCCAAAAGAGCCGGGGCGGGGCTTCAATTTTCTGGAATAAAATCTGATGCTGCCGGATACCCTCGCGGCATCGGTAGCGTCCCGCGAACCTTCCCCGCCTTTTTCGTTTCGTGCGTTCCCCCTCATGAGAAAATTTTCCCTCCTGGCCGCCTTCCTCGCGGCGTGCGCGTCGTCCTTGTTTGCCGTTTCCGTAAAGCTGCCGCCCTCGATTCCGCCGCTGATGTATGGCTCGGCTTGGTATCCGGAGCAGTGGCCGGAGGCCGGATGGGACACGGATCTCGAACGAATGCAGAAAGCAGGCCTGAACATGGTCCGCATCGGCGAGTTCGCCTGGAGCTCGCTCGAGCCGGCCGAGGGGCGATACGAGTTCGACTGGATGGAGCGCGCGGTCGCCGCCGCAGCGCGGCGCGGGATGGTGACGATCATCGGCACGCCGACCGACACTCCGCCGGCGTGGATGACGACAAAGTATCCGGAAATCCTGCGCGTGGCCGAGGACGGTTCGCGGCTCCAGCACGGCTCGCGCCGCCATTTCTCCATCGGCAGCGAGAAATACCGCGAACTCTGCCGCAAGATGGTCGAGCGGCTGGCCGATCGCTTTGGGAAAAATCCGAACGTCGTGGCCTGGCAGATCGGCAACGAATACACGGAGGACTCTTTCGACCCGGAATCCCGCGCGCGTTTCCATCGTTGGCTGGAAAAGAAATACGGCACGTTGGATGCGCTCAACCAGCGATGGATGACGGCGTATTGGAGCCAGACCTACACCGAGTGGAGCCAGGTGCCTATGACGACGGCGCGGGCCAATCCGGGCCTGTTGTTGGAGCAGAAGCGCTTCATCACCGACACCTGGCGGGATTTTCAGCGCAATCAGATCGATGCGCTTCGGCGGCACATCGACCCGCGCCAGCTCATCACGACGAATCTCGGCGGGCTCGGCTGGGCCAACCGTTTCAACCGGCAGCAGATCGCGGCCGACCTCGACGTGATCTCTTGGGACGAGTATCTCGGCGCGGGTTGGTTCGACAAATCGAAGAACGGCACCGGCCACCTCGACCCGCTTCGCAGCGGGGCCTCGCACGATCTGGTGCGCGGCTGGAAGCAGAAGAATTTCTGGGTGATGGAGATGCCTCCCGGCTTCGTGGACTGGGGCTCGGTGAGCAGTTCGCTCGACCGCGGCGAAACGCGCGCGATGGCTTGGCACGCGGTGGGCCACGGCGCGGATTGCGTCGCTTTTTGGCAGTGGCGCAGCGCGCTGAACGGCCAGGAGCAGTATCACGGTGCCTTGGTCGGCCCGGACGGCGAGCCCGTGCCGGTGTATGCTGAGGTGGCGCAGGCCGGCGCGGAGTTTGCGAAGGCCGGACCGGTGATTGCGGGCACGCAGCCGGTTTCGGATGTCGCGGTGATTCACGACTACGACAGCCGCTGGGCGATCGAGTTTAACCCCTTCAGCAATCGCTACGATCAGATGCAGATCCTGATCGATTACTATCGCGTGCTGCGCCAGCAGACCCAGGCGGTCGACATCGTGACGCCCGAGATGGATCTCTCGCGCTACAAGCTCGTGGCCGCGCCGAGCCTCAACGTGGTTTCGCCGGAGCTGGCGGAGAAGTTGAGCGACTACGTGCGCGCGGGCGGGCACCTGGTGTTCGGGCCGCGGACCGGGATGAAGGACGCGTTCAACGCGCTCAACCGCGAGCGTCAGCCGGGTCCGCTGCTGCCGAGCGTCGGCGCGCGGGTGGAGCAATTTTATGCGCTGCTCGAAGACGTGCCCGTCGGCGGAGTCTGGGGCGAGGGCAAGGCGACGATATGGGCGGAGCATCTGGGCCCGCAGGCTCCCGATATCGAGGTCTTGATGCGCTACGGCGCGGGCAATGATTGGCTGGTCGGAGAAGCCGCGGCGGTGCGTCGGAAACTCGGCAAGGGCACGATCACCTACCTCGGGGCCGTGCTGGAGCCGACGCTGATGGCCAAGGTCGCGGAGGCCTGGGTGAATGACGCGGGCGTGGTGACGGCAGGCGTGATCGCGGCACCCACGGGCGTGAAAGTGAGCCGTCGCGTCGGCGCGGGGCGCGAAGTCTACGTGATCACGAATTTCTCCAAGGGCGCGCAAGAGATCGCGTTGCCCGGTGCGATGACCGACGTGCTGGCCGGCGGAGAAGTCACGGCGGCGAAACTTCCATGCTATGGCGTGGCGGTGCTGAGCAGGACGCTTGCGCGGTGAGTTTCAGGAGGAGCCGAGTTTCAACCGCCAGGGAAGCCGGGTGGGCGTGCGCGTCCCCGCGCGCGCTGCTTGGGGCACGACGGATTCGGGCCACGCGCGGAGGGACCCGCGCGTCCACCGGGAGTGTTGTCCCACCCTAGGGTGCGGTGGCTTCGGCGGGCAGGAGCTTGAGCAGATCGCGGTAGGGCTCCTCTAGGCCCGCGGCGTCGCGGATCGTGGCGGGAGTGTCGGGTCCGTTGCGCTCCCAGGTGAGGCCGTAGGCTTTCGTGTTGATGAGCTTCTGACCGGTCGCGGTCCAGTTGTCGCGCACGACCATGTAGGCGGAGCCCTCGTCGGGGTAGAGGTGGCCCCAGTGCGGTTTCTCGGCGTAGCGATTTAGCACGACTTCGCCGACGGCGTTTTCGGTTAT